>DAOMPU010000065.1:8695-10001 GCA_035444925.1 Terricaulis sp.
CTGGTGCGCTTCCAGGGGCAAGGGCCGATCGCCAGCGCCCAGCGCGCCGCGCAAGGCGGGCGCTTGGCGCAAGGCCAACGGGTGATCGAGGCGCAGCTGGCGCGGCAAACCGCGTTCGCGGGGCTCTGCTTTGATCGCTTCACGGCGGGCGCGGCCGAAGTGGTGCTGCGCACGTGCGACGTGATCGCGGCGAACGCGCGCGCGGCGACGCAGCAAAACTGGCTCACGCGCTTGCAGGCGATGCGCGCGATTGCCTATGTCGATGCAAACGCCGTGGCTTCGCAAAGCCGCGCCGGCTGAAGGAGCATGGACGGCATGGATTTCGGCGCGCGCCCTACGATCGGCGATTTCGAAGAACGCATCATCGCCACCATCGACGGGTTGACGCTGTACGCGCGCGACTACGCGCCGCTGCTGCCGGAGACCGGCCTGCCGGTGATTTGCCTGCATGGCCTCACGCGCAATTCGCGTGATTTCGAAGTGGTGGCGCGGCGCATCGCGGCGCTGGGCCGGCGCGTGATCGCGGCCGACATGCGCGGGCGCGGCAAGAGCGCGAACGATCCAGACCCGGCCCATTACGTGCCGGCGGTGTATGCGCAGGATGTGCTGAAGCTGATGGAGGCGCTCGATGTGCCGCGCGCGGTGTTCATCGGCACCTCGATGGGCGGGCTGATCACGTTGGTGATCGCCGCTACGGCGCCGGATCGGATCGCCGCTTCGGTTCTGAACGATGTGGGGCCCAAGCTCAGTGTTGAGGGGCTTTCGCGCATCGCCGGCTATGTGGGGCGCGTGCAGGCGGTCGATACCTGGGAAGAAGCCGCGGGCGCTGTGCGCGCGGTGAACGGCTCGGCCTTCCCCGAGCGTTTGGACGATGATGCGTTCTGGCTGGCGTTCGCGCGGCGCACCTTCCGCGAGCGCGAGGATGGCAAGCTGGAATTCGATTACGACCCGCACATCGCGCTGGCCTTTGCCGATTTTGATGAGGACGCGCCCGCGCCGGATTTGACGCCGCTGTTTGACGCCTTGGCGCAAAAGCCGATGCTCAGCGTGCGCGGCGCGCTGTCGGACCTGCTGCCGGAGGCGGGCGTGGATTTCATGCGCGAACGCAAGGGCGATCTGGAAACCGTCACGGTCGAGAATATCGGCCACGCGCCGATGCTGGATGAGCCGGAGGCGTGGGACGCGCTGCTGGATTTCCTGGCGAAGGTGGAATAGCGGAATGCCGGCTGGAAGCCGGCGGTCTGGCCTTAACGCAGCGCCCGCGCGCCCAGCGCGTTAAGCATGTGGCGCAGCAAGGCTGCGAGCG
>DAOMPU010000066.1:0-9908 GCA_035444925.1 Terricaulis sp.
CATCCGCAGAAGCAATCGGCGCGGCCCGTGCCTACGCTGAACAAGCTGGCCTTACGATCGACTTCCAATGCACGACCGCGGAAGCGCTGGTTGAGCAAGGCGCGCAGTTCGATCTGGTGACGGCGCTCGAAATCATCGAGCACGTGGCGGACGTCCCCGCCTTCCTCAGTGCGGCGCAGGCGCTGGTGCGCCCGGGCGGGCTTCTCATTCTTTCCACCATCAATCGCACGCCGAAGGCGCGCGCTTTGGCGATCGTGGGGGCGGAGCGCATCCTCAAATGGGCGCCCGACGGCGCGCACGATTACGACAAGCTGGTGACGCCCGAGGAAATCCGCGCGGGCGCGGGCGCGATCAGTTGGGATGAGCCGGCCGGCATCATCTACAATCCGCTCGGCGACGGCTGGTCGATCTCAAGCGACATCGACGTGAATTACATGATCGCGGGCGTGCGCAGGAGCGCCTAATTCAGCTTCTTATTCGGCGTGGGCGCCAGTTCCGGCGGCAGCGGCGCGGCGGGGATGCCGTCCTCGGCCAAGGCTTGCGCTTCTTCGGGCGTGGCTTCGCCCCAGATCGCGCGCTCCTCGGATTCGCCCTCATGCATCTTGCGCGCTTCATCGGCGAAGCGTGGGCCGACATAATCGAAATTGTCCTTGATGTGCTCGCGCACTTTCGCCGCCATGGCCATCGCCACCGCGCGTTCCTTGCGCGCCTCGCGGCCGCGCGCCGTTCGCACGGCCGGCGCCATCGGCGCTTTCTCGATCTTCGTGGAGGCGCAATGCGGGCACTCGATCAAGCCGGCTTCGGACTGCTTGTCGTAATCGGCCATGGAGCCGAACCAGGCGTCGAATTCATCGCCGTTTTCGCAGCGCAGGTCGTAGCGGATCATGGCGCGTCGAAGTCCCGCCCGCCTTGCCAGGCCGGAATTTTCGCGCGTGCGGCGCCCACCGCGTCGAGGTCAAGATCGGCGACGACGAAGCCCGGCTCATCGTGATCGAGCTTAGCCAGCACTTTGCCCCAAGGATCAACGATCAGCGAATGCCCATACGTGGCGCGCCCGTCCTCGTGGCGCCCGCCCTGCGCCGGCGCGATCACGAACGCATGCGTTTCAATCGCGCGCGCGCGCAGCAGCGTCTCCCAATGGGCTTGGCCTGTCGGCACGGTGAACGCCGCGGGCACCGTGATGATATCGGCGCCGCTCTTGGCGTAGGCGCTGTAGAGCGGCGCGAAACGTAGATCATAGCAAATCGAAAGCCCGATCTTGGCGCCCATCGGCCCCTCGATCAGCACCGCTTTCGATCCCCCCTCCACCGTATCGCTTTCGCGGTAATTCTCACCGCCGCCGAGCGTCACGTCGAACAGATTGATCTTGTCGTACCGGGCCGCGATCTTGCCGTTGTCGTCAAACAGGAAAGAGCGGTTGAACACTTTTCCAGGCCCCGCCGCGATCGCGCCTGAGCCAAGCAGCAGCCACACGCCCAATTCCTGCGCGAGCCGGCCCCACGCCTTTAATTCGCCATCGCCCTCCTCCGGGCCGACCGCCGCGAACATGCGCGCCTTGTCGCGGTCCATGCGCAGGGTGTTCTCGGGCGTGGCGATGAAGCGCGCGCCGGCGGCGGCGGCTTCGCGCAGCAGCGGCGTGGCCGCGGCGCGGTTGGCGGCGGGCTCAATCCCGGAGCGCAATTGGATCGCGGCGGCGCGGAGCTTGCGCATCAGGCGCCCGCCAGCATGGGATCAAGCGCCCCGCGCCGCTCAAGCGCATGCAAATCGTCGCAGCCGCCCACGTGCGTCTCGCCGATGAAAATTTGCGGAAAGGTGAAACGGCCCGAGCGTTGGATCATTTCCTGGCGTTTCTCCGGATCGGCGGTGGCGTCAATCTCAACGAACGCCACGCCCTTGCGCTGGAGCAAATCCAGCGCCCGCGTGCAATAGGGGCAGGCAGAGCGCGTATAGACCGTGACAGCTTGCATCCAAAGGTCCGACTCAAGGTGCTTAGGTAGAAATATCTATTGGCCGAACAACCCGCGCCAGGGTTAGTGCATGCACTTCTGCAGCCCCAGCTTTACGCAATGCACGGCTGCACGCCTCCAAAGTCGCCCCGGTGGTGAAAACGTCGTCAACGATCAGGGCGATTTTGCCCTTGAAGCGCCCGCCCGCCTTGATCGCGCCGCCGACATTGCGGCGCCGTTCCGACGCCGAGAGCCCCTCTTGGCTGCGCCGCCTTTTGACCCGCACCAGCGCGCCCGGCTTCCAGGGGTTGCCGCTGGCGCGCGCGAGCGCCTGCGCCAGCCAGGCGGCCTGGTTGAAACTGCGCACGGCCAGGCGCGTCCAGTGCATGGGCGCGGGGGCCAGAAAGTCGGCGCGGGCGAGGCTTTCCTGGCCTGCCGCCGCCATCCAACGGGCGAACACAGGCAAGCCGTCACGCCGGCCGCCCCGCTTCAGATCGAGAATAAGGCGGCGGCTATTGTCGTCATAGGCAAGCGCGGCGCGGGCGCTGTCATAGGCCGGCTCGCGCCCGGCGCAGGCGCCGCACACCGCCCCGGGCCCCGGATCGTCCGGCAGCGGAAAGCCGCAGCGGGCGCATTGGGGCTCGCCCAGAAAGTGAAGCTCACCCCAAAGCGCGGGCTCGATCACGCCGGGCCGATCCACGATCGCATCCGAAAGCAACGATCTCGGCGGCCAGACCAGATCGCTGAGCCGCGAAACCACGCCGCGTTTCCGAAACGCCGCCCGCACGCGATAGGATGACGCCATGAAAGCTCCCCAACCCGGCCCATTCGAGCCACGCTTGCTGCGCCAGCGCAAGCGGCGGGCGGCTGCGGGCTTCCGTGAAGCCGCGTTTTTGCACCAGCGCGCGGCGGAGGATTTGGCCGAACGGCTCGAAGCGATCCCGCGCCCGTTTCCGCGCGTGCTGGCGCTGGGCGGGGGCGGCCTTTTTAGCAAGGCGGCGCGCGCGCGGCCCGAGCTGGCGGCGCGGATCGGCGCCATTATCGAAGCGGATATTGCGAGCGGCGGCGTTCAGCTTGATCCCGAAGCGCTGCCCTTCGCGGAGGCGAGCTTTGATCTGATCGTCTCGCCCCTGGCGCTGCACAGCGTCAACGATCTGCCCGGCGCGCTGATCCAGTTGCGGCGCGCGTTGAAGCCGGATGGGCTTCTGCTCGCCGCCTTGTTTGGCGGCGCCACGCTCAACGAATTGCGCCTTTCGCTGATCGAAGCGGAAATTGAACTCACGGGCGGCGCAGGCCCGCGCGTGGCGCCCTTCGCCGACCTGCAGGATCTGACCCACCTGATGCAGCGCGCGGGCTTTGCGTTGCCGGCCGGCGATCGCGACGTGGTCAAAGTGCGTTACGCCGAGCCGATGCGGCTGCTGGCTGATCTGCGCGCGATGGGCGAAACGGCGGCGCTCAGCGAGCGCAGCCCGCGGGGCCTCAGCCGCCGCATCCTGGCCCGCACATTCGAAATTTACGCCGCCCGGTTTTCCGACCCGGACGGGCGCGTCCGCGCCACGTTCGAGATCATCAATCTGGCCGGCTGGGCGCCGCACGAAAGCCAGCAAAAGCCGCTGAAACCCGGCAGCGCAAAGACGCGGCTGGCCGATGCTCTCGGCGTGAAAGAGCAAGACGCCGGCGACAAGGCCGGCGGCTAAATTTTTTCAGAAATACGAATAGCCGCGCGGCAGCCCAATTTGATCAGCGCGGAAAGCACCGGATAGCCCGGCGCGCCATGCGCGCCTTGATCCACCGCCGTGTCGCGGTGCGCGATTTCTTCCTCACGGAAGCGCACCACAATATCTTTCAGCTCCTCATCCACGCCTTCAAGCGCTTCACTCTGGCGTGCGTAATGTTTCTCGATCACTTCCTCGACCGCCTCGGTGCAGGCATGCGCCGCTTTCTCGCCCATCAGGGCGGTGGCGGCGCCGAGACCAAAGCCGGCGATGCGCCAGATCGGCGCCATGATGGTGGGGCGCACCTCGCGTTCGGCGATCATGCGATCAAAGGTGGCCAGATGCTCCTCCTCGCCCGCTTCCATCTCCGCGACCAGGCGCGCCGCATGCGCTTTGCTTTCGCTACGCGCGAACACCGCGCGCTGGCCGCGATAGATTTGCACCGCGCCAAACTCGCCGGCGTGATCCACGCGGATCATCTCTTTGATGCGCGCTTCATCGACGTGCGTTCCAGGCATCGGCGGGCGGCGTCTCATGCTTTACGCTCCGGCGCGAGGGCGACCGCGAATGAGGCGAGGCCCAGGATGAAAGAGATGATGGCGTTATAGCCGGCCATCGATATGCCGAAGAGGCTCCACAGCACCTTATCGCATTGCGGGACTTCGACGGGCGCGTTCACATCGAACGCAAGATTGTCGAGATCAATGTTGGCTTCGCAGCGATAGATCACCCAGCCCTGCTCCACCGCCACATGAAAAGCCCCCTGCGCAGCGCTGCCCAGCAGGATGAGCCCGAGCCCAATCGCCGCCCAGCGCGCGTAAGCCGGCTTCCAGCGCATCACGGCGTAACTCAATGCGGCAAAGCCAAGCACGCCCCAATGCCATTCGCGCTGATCGAGGCAGAGCGGGCACGGCTGCAGGCCGCCGAAGCGCTGAAAAGCGTGCGCACCCGCCAGCAAGGCGGCCGAGGCGAACCCGGCAATCAACGGCCAAATCGGGTGCAAGCGGCTCAACATGGGGTGAGCTTAGCGCAGAAAAATGCGGCGCGGCTGCGGCGCGCCGCCGCGTCAGTGCGGGATAAAGCGCAGCGCCACAATGGCCAGAACGATGACCACGGCGACCACGACCAGCACCAGCCCCATGCGCTTTTCCATGATCGGCGCGATCTGGGGGCCGAACTTCTGGAAAATCCAAGCCACCGCCACGAAGCGCAAGCCGCGCGTGACAATGGACGCGGCGATAAAGATTGGGATCGAAAAATGCAGCGCGCCGGAAAGGATCGTCACCAGCTTGTAGGGGATCGGCGTCAGCCCCTTCATGAAGATGAACCAGGCGCCCCATTCGTCGTAGAAAGCGCGCAGCTCCATTTCGCGCTCGCCCGAATAGCCGAAGAAATCGAGGATATAGCGGCCGACCTGATCCATCAGGAACATGCCGATCGCGTAGCCGGCGAGCCCGCCCAGCACCGAAGCGATGGTGCAGACGATCGCGTAGCGCAGCCATTTCTTCGGCTCGGCCGCGGCCATCGGGCCAAGCATCAGATCCGGCGGCAGCGGGAAGAACGAGCTTTCCGCGAACGACACCACAAACAGCGCCCGCTCCGCATTGGGAGAGCGGGCCGCGTTCATCATCTTTTCTTTGACGCCGGTCAGCATAGGCTGGCGTTAGCAGGTTTCGGCCGAAACGCCAGCGCTGCTAGCCGCCCAGCAGCTCCATCAGCCAGGGCGCGCCTTCATTCACGATATCCACCGCGAACGCTGCGCCGAAAATCAGCCCGGCGCCCAGCAACACCAGCAGCGTGAACCAAGCCGCGGCGATAGAGGCTCCCGCCATAGCGAACAGCCCGTCGCGCTGGATCAGGCCGATCGCCATCAGGGCGATGGCGAGCGAAGGAATCGTGTTGGTGATCGGCAGCATGATGGTTAAAGCCGCCAGCGCCATCAGCACGGCGACGCCGCGTTCGCCCAGGCCGCTGGCGAACATCTTCAGGCGCGGGCGCGCCAGGCGCTCAGTCCAGCGCAAACGCTTGTCGGCAAATTCGCTAAGCGGCCCAATCCAGCCTTTGCGCACCTGCGTGCGCATGAACCAGCCCGGCAGCCAAGGCTCGCGCCGGCCCACGACGATCTGGCAAGCGAGCAGAAAGATCGGGACAGCCAAAATCTGCGCGCCCGGCAAGCCGGGCACAAGGCAAGGGATCGCCAGCAGCAGCACCATGAGGCCGAACGCCCGCTCGTCCAAACGGTCAACGATCGCCGCCACGGCGAGCCCCTCTTCGCCCGCGCCAGCCTCGATCTGTTTCAGCACATGGATGAAGCTTTTAGAGGTGTCATCGCGGAACACATCGGCGCCGGGGCGCGCCTTTCGCGGGGTCTCGTCGGCCATAAGCCGCCTGTTAGCATGGATCGGACCGGACGCGGCGGTAGAGCGCCGTGGCGATTTGACATGCCGCCGCACCCACCTTAACCCTCCCGCCCCGACGCGCTGGCCCAATGCCCCAGTGGCGGAATCGGTAGACGCAGCAGACTCAAAATCTGCCGCAGGCAACTGCGTGCCCGTTCGAGTCGGGCCTGGGGCACCATCCATAACAAACGCCGGGGGGACCGATGAGCGACGAGGCAATCGCCGCCGAGGAAACCGGCTTTGGGCGAACGGCGCGCATTGTGGGCCTCCTGCTAGGGCCTGCGCTCGCGCTCGGGCTTCAGCTTCTTCCCCCGCCGGAGGGGCTTTCGGCGGAGGCCTGGCGGCTGGTTTCGTTGGCGCTGCTGATGGTGACCTGGTGGGTCACGGAAGCCATCCCGATCTCGGCCACCGCGCTCTTGCCGCTGGCGGCGCTGCCGCTGATCGGCGCCGCCTCGATCAAAGACGCCGCGGCCCCTTATGCCGATCCGATCGTGTTCCTGTTCATCGGCGGCTTCATCCTGGCTGCGTGCGTTGAACGCTGGCGCCTGCATGAGCGGATCGCCCTCTCCATTGCCGTGCAGGCGGGCGGGCGCCCGATTGCGCTGGTGGGCGGCTTCATGCTCGCCTCGGCGCTGATCTCGATGTGGATCTCCAACACCGCCACCACGCTGATGCTCGCGCCCATCGCCATCGGCGCCGCGCGCGCGATGACGGGCGGGGGCAAAGCCGACCTTGCGCTCGGCGGGGCGCTGACCTTGGGCGTGGCGCACGCGGCCAGCATTGGCGGCGTCGGGACGCCCGTGGGCACGCCGACCAATTTGATCGCCATCGCCTTTTTCGAAAGCGCCGGCGAGCCGATTGCGTTCATCGATTGGATGGCGCGCGCGCTTCCCATGATGTTGCTGATGCTGCCGCTGGCGTGGCTGCTCTTGTGCCTGCCGCTGTTTGGCAAAGGCCACACGCGCTACGAGGCGATCGGCGCCGTGGTGCGCGAGGCGCTGGCCAAACTCGGCCCGATGACGCGCCCTGAAATCCGCATCGGCATTGTGTTCGCCTGCGTCGCCCTGGCCTGGATGACGCGCACCGAATTGGTGAAGCTTCCGGGCCTTTCTGCATTGACGGACACCGGCATCGCCATCATCGGCGCGCTGGCGCTGTTTTTCGTGCCCTCCGGGCGCGGCAATGGCGAGAAGCTGATCAATTGGCGAACCGCCGAGCGGATTCCGTGGGGCATCGCGGTTCTGTTCGGCGGCGGGCTTTCGCTTGCGGCGGCGATGGAAAGCACCGGGCTTGCGCTGTGGATCGGCCAATGGATCGGCGGGCTTGATGGGCTTTCAGCGCTTGGCCTGGTGGCCATTCTGGTGATCGTCACCATTCTGGTTTCGGAACTCGCCAGCAATGTCGCGACGCTGACCTCGATGCTGCCTGTCGTCGCCGCCGTCGCGGTGGCGACGGAAGCGCCGTTGCAGCCGCTGGCCTTCCCCGTCGCGATCGCGGCGAGCTTTGCTTTCATGCTGCCGGTGGCCACGGCGCCGAACGCCATCGCGTATTCTTCGGGCCTTGTTACGCTTAGGCGCATGCTGGCGGTCGGCTTTGGGTTGAACGTCGCGGCCGCGGTGTTGATTATCGCGTTCGCCGCTGGCGGCTAAATCTTTAGGAGATCAACAATGAAACACGCCCTTGCCGCCATTGCGATCGCTTTGGCCGGCGCCTGCGCCAGCGCGGAAGCGCCGGCCCAAGCTGAATCCGCTCAAGCCGACGCGCTCACGGCCGCGATCAATGGCGCCTGGCGCAGCGACGCCGACCGCGCGCGCGACACGTATCGCAATCCCGGCGAAGCACTGGCGTTTTTCGGCCTCGCGCCAAACCAAACCATTGTTGAAATCGGCCCGGGCGGCGGCTGGTGGACGCACATTCTCGCGCCCTATGCCGCGCAAACCAATGGCCGCTACATCGCCGCCGCCGGCGATCGTGGCGCGCCAAACGCCACGGACGCGGCGCGCCGATCGCGTCAGAATTTCCTTACCACCTTCGGCGACCGCGCCATTTACGGCGACGTTTCGGCGGTGGATTTCAGCATGCGCGCGGGCCTTGCGCTGCCGGATGCGAGCGCTGATTTTATCCTCGTGGCGCGCGCGTTTCACAATTGGTCGCAAAGCGAAGGCGTGACCGCGCGCTACATGGCGGAGTTTGCGCGCGTGCTGAAGCCGGGCGGCACGCTGGCTGTCGAGCAACACCGCGCGCCGGCGGGCGCCGACGTGAGCGAGAGCGCGGGAAATGGCTACGTGCCGGAAGCCTATGTGATCGCCGCCGCGCAGCAGGCGGGGCTTGAGCTTGCCGCGCGCTCGGAAATCAACGCCAATCCCGCCGATACGCGCGATCACCCGTTCGGCGTCTGGACGCTGCCGCCCACGCGCCAGAGCGCGCCGCGCGGGCAAGCCGCCAATCCGGCCTTCGATCACGCGCCCTATGATGCGATCGGCGAAAGCGACCGCATGACGCTGCGTTTTAGAAAGCCGGCTTAACGCTTCAAACCAGCGCCTCGACCTTTTCCCAAAACGCTTTGGGCAGGTCGAGGCCTGACAGGCGCTTCAGCTCCTGCGCCAGGGTCGGCGAAGTGACGTTGATCTCGATCAGCTTGCCGGCGATCACGTCGAGCCCGGCGAACACGATGCCCTCGCGCTCAAGCAAGGGCGCCACCGCCTTGACGATGGCGCGGTCGGCGTCATCCAGCTCGCCCGCGACGGCCTTGCCGCCGACATGCAGATTGGCGCGGAAATCGCCCTCTTTCGGCAAACGCTTGAGCGCGGCGAACGGCTCGCCGCCGATCACGAACACGCGCTTATCGCCGCCGGAAACAGCCGGCATGAATTCCTGCGCCAAGATCGGCTCGCGCCCGGCGGCCTCGATGAAGGCGGCCGCTTTGCTACGGAAATCCGGCGCGGACGCGCTGAGTTTGATCACCCCGTCGCCGCCCATCAGGAAGAGCACTTTGAGCACCACCTGATCGAAGCGCTTGGCGAATGCTTCCAGCGCATCAAGATCGCGGCCGACCCAAGTGGTCGGGGTCAATGCGGGAAACTGCAGGATGGACATCTTCTCGGAGATGTTGCGGATGCCGAGCGGGGGGTTCACCACCAGCGCCTTGTTCGCCAACTCCAGCAGATACGTATTGGACACGTAGCCCATATCGAACGGCGGATCCTGGCGGACGAGGATGACGTCGAAATCATCGGCGGCGCGCACGGCATCTTCGTGCGTCTGATAGTGGCCGGCTTCATCAAAGCTGACGCTGACACGCCGCGCGCGCGCTTTCACGGCGCCGCTATCGTAGAACAGATCGTTCGGCGCCCACCACCAGATCTCATGCCCGCGCGCTTGCGCCTCCACCATCAGCGCAAGCGAGGTGTCGTGGTTCACGATCATCTTTTCGATCGGGTCCATCTGGACGGCGATACGCAGGGATTTCATCGAGGGCTCCGAGTTCAGCCGCCGTTGGCGGCCGGCGTGAGCTCCATGTAATCGCTCGGAACCGCGCCGCCAGTGACGAAGGCCGGATAAACCGCCTCACGATAGATCGCCAGCACGGCGTCGCGGCCGCCGATCCTGCACTCGCCCTGCGGGCGCGCCGTGCATTGACGCACCATGACCGGTTCAGCCGCCGAAAGCTCGTCAAGCGAGCCCGGCGCTGCGAGCAGGCGATAGCCGCCGGCAATTGGCCAAAGGAACGCGTACGCGCGCGCGCCTTCGGCATTGGGCAGCTTCACCTGCGCGATGAAATCCGCTTCCGGCGTCTCCGGCACCGGCACGAGCAGCATCTCGATCGGCCGCTCATCAGGCGCGCCGAC
>DAOMPU010000067.1:0-9856 GCA_035444925.1 Terricaulis sp.
AACCTGCCGCATCAGGCCGAAGTGTTTCCCGATCGGGATCACTTCGGCCGCATCTTTTTCAACCAGGCGCGCATGAGCGGTGAAGGCATCGCGCAGATCGCGTGCGTCATGGGCTCCTGCACCGCCGGCGGCGCCTATGTGCCAGCGATGAGCGATGAAACCGTCATCGTTCGCAACCAAGGCACCATTTTCCTTGGCGGTCCGCCTTTGGTGAAAGCCGCCACCGGCGAGGTGATCAGCGCCGAAGATCTCGGCGGCGGCGATCTGCACGCGCGCAAGAGCGGCGTGGTGGATCATCTCGCGCAAGACGATGCGCATGCGCTGCATTTGGTGCGCCGCATCGTGGCGAATTTGAACACGGTGAAGAAAGTCGGCCTCGATCTGCGCGAGCCGGTCCCGCCTGCTTATGATGCGGAAAGCATCTACGGCGTGATCCCTGATGACGTGCGCACGCCCTATGACGTGCGCGAAGTGATCGCGCGCATCGTCGATGGCAGCGAGCTGGATGAGTTTCGCCCGCTCTATGGCCCCACGCTCGTCACTGGCTTTGCGCGCATCTGGGGCATGCCGGTGGCGATCCTGGCGAACAACGGCATCCTGTTTTCCGAAAGCGCGCAGAAGGGCGCGCATTTCATTGAGCTCGCGTGCAAGCGCGGGATTCCGCTGCTCTTCCTGCAAAACATTTCCGGCTTCATGGTCGGCGGAAAGTACGAAGCCGGCGGCATCGCCAAGGATGGCGCGAAGCTGGTTACCGCTGTTGCTTCAGCCGAAGTGCCCAAATTCACCGTCCTGATCGGCGGCTCCTTCGGCGCCGGCAATTACGGCATGTGCGGCCGCGCCTATTCTCCGCGCTTTCTCTTCACCTGGCCCAACTCGCGCATCTCCGTCATGGGCGGCGAACAAGCCGCCAGCGTGCTCGCGCAAGTGAAGCGCGACGGCATGGAAGCGAAAGGCGAGAGCTGGGCCAAAGCCGACGAAGAAAAATTCAAAGACCCAATCCGCGCCCGCTATGAGGCAGAGGGCGACCCTTACCACGCCACCGCGCGGCTGTGGGATGATGGCATCATCGACCCGGCGCAAACGCGGGATGTGCTGGGCTTGGCGATCAGCGCAAGCTTGAACGCGCAGATACCGGAAACCCGGTTTGGCGTGTTTAGGATGTGAGCCATGGCATATTTCTTCTACATTCACCGCCGAACCACTGTCTTGGATGGCGGCAACGACATCGCCCCCGAGGAATGGTTCGCGTTGCTCGACTCCGATGCTTCCCTCCAATTGGATGCCTTTGATGAGCAGCGAAAAATCGAGCAGGGCCTTGCGGTCGCGGAAAAGGTCTTCGCGTTGTGGCCAACCCAAGATCAGCCGCAAGGTGGCTTTCAATACTGGCGCGGGACCATTCAGATAAAGAGTCCAAGCATTGATGCGCTCAAGAAGGCTTGCGAGATCGCAGAGCAAATGTCGGCGCGCGTTCAAGGCGACGAGGGCGAGTTTATCACGAAGAACGACATTTGATGCTTAAATCCGTCCTCATCACAAATCACGGCGAGATCGCCCGAACTCTTCTCCCCCTCTCCCTTGCGGAGAGGGGGCGGGGGGTGAGGGGCGTTAAGCTGCCGCGTTGTTTGCAGCCGCACGCTCCGCTCTCACTCTCAATGCAGCGCGCTCGTATCTCCGCCCCTCATCCCCTAACCCCTTCTCCGCAAGGGAGAAGGGGAATGGTGCGCGCATGCTGAAATCCGTCCTCATCGCAAACCGTGGCGAGATTGCCCGGCGTGTCATTCGCACCGCGAAGCGTCTCGGCGTGCGCACAGTCGCGGTCTATTCCGACGCCGACGCCCAAGCGCTGCACGTGCGCGAAGCTGATGAAGCGGTGCACATCGGCGCCTCGCCGGCGAAGGAGAGCTATCTGCGTGGCGAGAAGATCATCGCCGCCGCGAAGCAAACTGGCGCGGAGGCGATCCATCCGGGTTATGGCTTTCTCTCCGAAAACGCCGATTTCGCGCAGGCCGTCATCGATGCGGGCCTGATCTGGATCGGCCCGAAGCCCGATTCCATCCGCGCCATGGGCCTCAAAGACGCCGCCAAGAAGCTGATGGCCGAAGCCGGCGTGCCGACGACGCCCGGCTATCTCGGCGAAGATCAAAGCGAAGAGCGCTTGCAGAAGGAGGCCGACGCGATCGGCTATCCGGTGCTGATCAAAGCCGTCGCCGGCGGCGGCGGCAAGGGCATGCGCAAGGTGGAGAAGGCGGGCGAATTCAAAGCCGCGCTGGCTTCGGCAAAGCGCGAAGCGGCCGCGGCGTTCGGCGATGATCGCGTGCTGCTGGAAATGTATGTGCAGCGCCCGCGCCATATCGAGGTGCAGGTGTTCGGCGATACGCACGGCAATGTCGTGCATCTGTTCGAGCGCGATTGCTCGCTGCAGCGCCGCCACCAGAAGGTGATCGAAGAAGCGCCCGCGCCGGGCATGGGCGATGAAGCGCGCAAGGCGGTGACGGATGCGGCAGTGCTTGCGGCGCGCGCGGTGAATTACATCGGCGCTGGCACGGTGGAGTTCATCGCCGACGCGAGCGAGGGCCTCCGCGGCGACCGCATCTGGTTCATGGAAATGAACACGCGCCTGCAAGTGGAGCATCCGGTGACGGAGGAGATCACCGGGCAGGATCTGGTCGAATGGCAGCTGCGCGTGGCGAGCGGGGAGAAGCTGCCGCTGAAGCAGGAAGAGCTGAAGATCAACGGCTGGGCGATGGAAGCACGGCTTTATGCGGAAAATCCCGAGGCGGGCTTTCTTCCGTCGATCGGCTGCCTCGATGTGTTTCGCCTTCCAGCCAGCACCGGCGCTCGTCGCGTGCGTATCGACTCCGCCGTTGAGCAGGGAAGCGAGATCACACCCAACTACGATCCGATGATCGCAAAGATCATCATGCATGCAGACACACGCAGCGCCGTCATCGAGTCATTGCGTGACGCGTGTGAGGATGTCGGCATCTGGCCCGTGAAGACCAACGCCGGCTTCTTGGTGCGTTGTCTCGCGGACGAGCGCTTCACTTCGGGCGACATCGATACCGGCCTAATCGCCGCGCGCGGCGACGCGCTCAGCAAGCCCCCTCCAGCGAACGAGAGGTGCGCAGCGATAGCGGCCGCAACCTTCATGGATGCGGAGTCTGGCTCGAACCTGCGCTCGCCATGGACCAATCTGCGTGGTTTTAGGGTCAACGCCAGCAGTGATGCGCGCATACGGTTGCTGAGTAATGGCGTCGTCGTTCAGTCTAGGCCAGTACATCGTTGGCATCATCCGGGAAACGAATACGGGCCCACGCCTGATGGTCGTGTCGTAATCTTCGAAAACGGCGAAGCGTACGAATTCACCCTCGACACCGGCGAACGCGGCGCGGACGAAGCGTCAGCCGGCGACGGCGCCATCCTCTCCCCGATGCCTGGCAAGATCGTCTCCGTTGCCGCCAAAGCTGGCGCGCAGCTGAAGAAGGGCGATCCGATCCTGGTGCTCGAAGCCATGAAGATGGAGCACACGTTGACGGCGCCGTTTGACGGCAAGCTCATTGAGCTCAACGCTAAAGCGGGCGCGCAGGTGAGCGAGGGCGTGGTGCTGGCGAAGCTGGAGAAGGAATAGCGCGCTGCCCATGCTCCCCCGCTCACGGGGGGCTGTCACGCGCAGCGTGACTGAGGGGGCGCTGGCGCCATCGCGCGCGGACTTCCCCCTCCGTCTCGCGCTGCGCGCGATCCACCTCTCCCGTGAACGGGGGAGGACGAATCTGCGGCGCTCAGCTCAGCGCGAAATCGGCTTCTTCCTTCTCCGGATGGCGTTTGGAATCGCCAAACGTCTCGTTCACGTCCACCAAGCTCATGGCCGGCACGTTGGCATTGTGCGGCACGCTCGCGCCGGGGCCGATGCGCGCGCCCGCGCCGATGAAGGCGTGTGCGCCAATGCGCACCGGACGCACCAGAACGCGCGAGCCCGCGCCGTTTTGCTTTTTGCGCACGTGCGCCGCGAGCTCCACCTCGCGCGCGAACACCACGCGATTGCCGATATCCATGAGATTGCGATCCAGCACGTCCATGCGCACCGGCCACTCAACGCCAAAGCCCACGCGCGAGCCCCACATGCGCAGCCACATCGAATAAAAGCCGGGGATCACGCGCAGCAGCGATTCCAGATAGGGCAGCGCGTCATAAAACGCCTGGATGTGATGCGCCGCGAGCCAGGGGCAGAATTTGCGGTCATCGATGCAGGCGATGCCGGGCTTGATCGCCGCCCAGCGCTCAAGGATGCGCAGCACCATGGGCGGAAAGAGATAAATCACGAACAGCACCAGCAGCGCGCTCCAGCCGCCCGGCCATTGCGCGAACACGCCCGCCGCCGCGAACGCCGCCGCCGTCATCAGCAGCGGGAAGTAGGAGAATAGCCGATCGAGCCCCCTCATCGCCGCACTCAGGCGGCGTCCGAGCGCAGCGTGGCGGCGAACAGCGCGTAGAGATCGTCCACACCGCGCGCGGCGCGCAGTTTTTCGCGCATATCGGCCCGGCGCATGAAGCGCGAGACGCGCGCCAACGCCTTCAAATGATCGCCGCCGCGATCGACCGGGGAAACCAGCATGAACACGAGGTCGGCGGGGCGGCCATCGAGCGCGTCAAAGTCCTGCGGGGTCTCCAGCCGCGCGAAGGCGCCGATCGGGCGGGCGACGCCTTTTACCGCGGCGTGCGGGATGGCGACGCCTTCGCCCATGCCGGTGCCGGAAAGGCGCTCGCGCATCAGCACAGCCTCGAACGCGGCGCGCGCGTCAACGCCCGCGCCTTTGGCCAGCATGTCGGCCATCAGCTGCAGCGCCTGCCGGCGCGACGTGGCGGGAAGCTTCGGCGCAATGCACGCCGGCTCAATCAGGTCGATGAGATCGTTCACAATCCTTCACCCCATTGGCGCCGCCCTGCATGGCCGGCGCCAACGTCCTTTGCTCACGCCCCGTTGCGGGCGCGCTCTGGGTCTATCCAGCCGACATTTCCGTCGGGCCGGCGATAAACCACGTTAAGCCCCCCATGCGCCGCATTGCGGAACAAGAGCGCCGGCTGGTCCGTCAAATCGAGCTGCAGCACGGCGGTGGAGACCGTCATGGTGCGCAC
Source organism: Terricaulis sp. (assembly GCA_035444925.1). Classification (GTDB taxonomy): domain Bacteria; phylum Pseudomonadota; class Alphaproteobacteria; order Caulobacterales; family Aquidulcibacteraceae; genus Vitreimonas. The sequence goes on from DAOMPU010000067.1 coordinate 5,134, forward strand.
CGATACGGTGTTTTCGGCGATCACGAGGGGGGCGGGTTCTGCACTGGCCGGGGCGTCCTCGCCGGCCTCATTGTCCTCTTGCAATGGCGCGAGGACATACGCCGGGGCGTCCTCTGCGGGAAGGGGGGATTTGCGATCGGCGTGGTGATTTCGCAGCCGGCGCTTGTAGCGGCGCACGCGCTTTTCGAGCTTGCCGAGCGCGTCGGAGAAGGCGCCGTGGGCGTCCCCCGCATGTCCTTGAGTTTGCAGAGAAATCCCCGAGGGGAGGTGAACCTGGCAATCCACCGCGAATTGCACGCCGCCGCCATTCTTGGCTACCGTCACCACGGCGTCTGTCGCCCGGTCGAAATATTTGCCGACCCCGGAGGCGAGTTCGCCCTCTATTCGCGTTCGAAGCGCTTCGCCGACATCCATCTGCCGTCCGGCGATTTGTATGCGCATGAAGGAGCCTCCTTTGGTGGTCGAAGAAGCGGCTCTCGGGACCAGGCCTCGCCCCCAAAGGCGCTCCCCGATCGTCACGCTTCAAAGGTAAGCCCGGGAACAGGAGGGGTCAACGCGAAGCGTCCTAAAGGGCGCCTTAAGCATGAGGCTTCGCCAGTGCGGCGGGCAGGTGCCTTTGAATGGGGCGAGAAGCGCCCCATGTTGCGCGCAAAGCGATCGCCCCGGGGGAGAGTTCTACAGCATGAGCGCGCAGGAAAACGCCGCGCCAGCCGGCGAGGCCGCACCATCGGGCGCGCATTGGGGCGACATCGCCGCCATCGCGATTTGCGCGCTGGCATGGGGAACGACGTTTTACGCCATCACGCTGCAGCTTGGCGTGGTCGATCCGATCGTGTCTTTGACCTATCGCTTCACGCTGGCGGCGGCTTTGCTGTTCGTCTGGTCGAAGCTGCGCGGCGAGCGCTTGGCGCTTTCCCCAAAGCAGCATGCGTTCGCACTCGGCGTGGGGTTTTTCACCTTCACGGTGAATTACGCGCTGGTCTATTGGGCCGAGATGCGGGTGTCTTCCGCGGTGGTGGCGGTGATGTTCGCGGCGATGGCGTTCGTGAACCTCGTTGTGTTCCGCATCGCTTTTCGCCAGCGCGCGCCTGCGCTGGCGTGGGGCGCGGCCGCGCTCGGCGTGGCGGGCGTCGCGATCCTTTCGTGGGACGAGATCACGCGCGCGGCGGTGGGCGGCAGCGCAAGCGTCGGCATCATGATGGTGGTGGGCGCGCTGTTCGGCGCGGCGCTTGGCAATGTGTATGCGCGCCACGTTGAGGTCACTGGCGCCACGGTGGCGGCCTCGACCGGCTGGGCTATGGCCTATGGGGCCATGGTGCTGGCCGCTTTCGCGCTGGTGACCGGCAGGGCGTGGACGTTCGAACTCACGCCGGCATACGTGCTTTCGTTGCTGCATTTGGCTGTTGTCGGCTCGGTGGTGGCGTTTCTGCTGTATTACGGGCTGGCGCGCCGGCGCGGCTACACCACGGCGTCGTATATCTCCGCCGTTACGCCGCCGATCGCGATGCTGGTTTCCACGCTGTTTGAGGGCAAGACCTGGAGCGTGGTTGCGCTTGGCGGCGTTGCGTTCGTGCTGGCGGGGCAGGTGCTGCTGCTGCGCGTGAAGGGAAAATCCTGAAGCGATGCTTTAGGGCATCGCCCGGATCGCTGCTTCCGCGCCGGGCAGCAACACGTCGTCGGCCGTGTTCTGGCTGAGGCGCGCATTGAGCCAGATGGTTTGCAGGAAGGCGTTGACGTTGTGGCGCCGCGCGAGGCCCGCTTGGCTGGCGAACATGTTTTCGCCGGCGGTGGGAAATTGCGCGAAATAGCGCGTCCATTCTTCTTCGCTGATGAGGCCGCGCGCCGCCATGAAGATGATCGGCCGCGCCAGCCGCTCAGTTTCGCCGTAGATGTAGAAATGCGCATCGGGCGCCACTTGCGCCGCGACGGCCGCCGCAATGCGCTCCAGCTCGGGTTTGCCGAGGGCGGGATTGAGCGAGAGCTGCAGCATGAGGTCGGCGCCGTGCGCCACGCCGTGGCGCCAGCCCTCGCTCTCGTCGAAGCCGCGATAATCGCGCACGCTTTCAAGATAGGCGATCGAGGCGTTCAGCAATTGCGCGCGGCGCGCGGGGGTAAAAAACGCTTCCACGCGATCGGCGCGCGCGACTTCGGAGAGAATCAGCGCCGCGAACGGCTGGGTGAAGCCTTGCGGGTCGGCGCTGGTGAGTTGGCCTTCCAGCGTATCGGCCAGCGCCAGCATCGTGTCGTTGCTCAGCGCGCGGGCGCGCAGCCAATGCTGCAGTCCCTCAAACGCAATGCCGTCGCGCAGCGCGGGGTCGGACGAACCCACGCAAGCGGTCAGCGCCAGCGCCAGGCGGTTGCGCGCGCGTGCGTTGGGCATCGCCCATTCGCCGGCCTTCAGCGCCTCAAGCTGCGCGCGATCATGGCCCGCGGGCGGGCAGGTTTGCGCGTAAGCGGGCGCGGCGAGCGCGACGAACGCGGCGGCGGCGAGGATCAGCTGCTTCATGGGCGCGACGCTGGCCGCTTGTCCCGCGGGCCGGCAATCGGGGAAGCGACGAGCGGGCGATTGGGCGCGACGGGCGCCGCTACGCGCGCGCAGCATCGGCGGCGGCGAAGTGCGCGATCTGATCGGCGTGCGCCGTTTTGAAAGCCGGGCGCGCCGTCATACGCGCCACGTAGGCCTCGCTCGCCGGGCGATCGCCGAAGGCGCGCACTTTGCCGACGCGCAGCACATCGGCCATCAGCAGATCGGCCACGGTGAAGCGGCCGGCGGCGAGCCATTCGCGCTGGCTCAATTCGCGCTCGATGTGATCGAGGCGGCTTTGCATCCAGCCGGTGAGCCCGTTTTCCTTGGCGCCGGTGATTTCCAGAAACCACCACGGCACGGTGACCATCTCGATCGAATTCAGCGCGGCGATCACCCATTGCAGGGTCTGCGCTTCGCCTTCGGGATCGCGCGGCGCCAAAGCTTCGCTCTTGCGCGCCAGATGCAGCAGCCCCGCGCCGCTTTCGAAAAGTTCGATGTCGCCATCGCTGAGGAACGGGGCTTGCGCGAAAGGCTGGCGCGCGAGGTGCTCAGCCCCGCGATCCGCGAACGGCGTGGTGCGTACCGTGTAGGGAAGGCCTGCTTCCTCGCACGCCCATCTGAGGCGCAGATCGCGCACAAACCCGCGCGGGGGCTCGGGCACCCAATCATAAGTCCAAACGATGAGGTCGCTCATGCGGTGTGCCTTCTGTATCTGGTGGAAGGTGCAGCGGATGGAGCGATATCGCCAGTGTTTCAGGCAGAGAATGTGTGACCAAGCGGTGGCGCTTGGTCGAGCAATGACTGCGGGGAAGCGCCAATGGCAGGCGCGCGCCGGAATCCAGGGGCGCATGACGCTTCGTCATCCCCTGGGTTCCGGGCTCAATGCTGCGCATTGCCCCGGAATGACGAATGTCGGAGATTGGAGGTGAGGTGAAGAGCGTGCCGAGATTCTCTATCCTGGTATTAGGACTGACATTCCTTGGTTGCGCGCACCCAGGCGATAGCAGCGTTAGTCCCAACTCGAATGGGCCAACTGTATTTTTTGCGGCCTATACGCATCATGACGGCTACACGCTGTCTCCACCCGACAACATCAACGAAATAATCATCGCCGGCTTCTCGAACGACGATGCATTGCAGTCGGTCAATCGGTTCTTTTCGACAGATAATTTGCAGCAGCACGTCGGCAAGAAAATTTACTGCGAGTGCGCAGGCGAATGGCAGCAACGTAATGGTCAGGTTTTCTACCTAGTCCGCGAAGCGCGGCTATTTTCAGAGTAGCGAGGGACCGCTCCCGGCGAAAAGCGGACTCGCTCTCTAAAACCCGCTCGCCAGCTTCCGCTTGCGCTCGACACTACTCGGGATGCGCAGGCTTTCGCGGTATTTCGCGACGGTGCGGCGGGCGATGTCGATGCCTTTTTCGCGCAGGATTTCGACGATGCGGTCGTCGGAGAGGATTTCGCTCTCGCTCTCGCCTTCGATCAGCCCCTTGATTTGGTGGCGCACGGCTTCGGCGGAGTGCGCTTCGCCGCCGTCGGCGGCGTTGATCGAGGCGGTGAAGAAGTATTTGAGTTCGAACACGCCGCGCGCGCAGGAGAGATATTTATTCGAGGTGACCCGGCTCACCGTGCTCTCGTGCATCTCGATCGCGGCGGCGACGGTTTTGAGGTTGAGGGGCCTGAGATGCGCCACGCCGTGCGCGAAGAAGCCATCCTGCTGGCGCACGATTTCGCGGGCGACCTTGAGGATCGTGCGCGCGCGCTGATCTAGGCTTTTCACCAGCCAGGAGGCGTTGGCCGCGCATTCGGTGAGGAAGAGCTTATCTTCCTCGCGCTTGGCGGTTTTCGACACCGTCGCGTAATAGCGCTGGTTCATCAGCACGCGCGGCATAGTGTCGGCATTCAGCTCGACCGCCCACGTCCCGTCCGGCGCCTGCTTGATGTACACATCCGGCGCCACCGATTGCACCGCGCCGCCCCCAAAGCCCGCGCCGGGCTTGGGCGTCAGCGCGCGCACTTCGGCGATCATGTCGGCCAGATCTTCACGATCCACGCCGCAGATCGTCATCAGACGATCCATGTGGCCGCGCGCCAAGAGATCGAGATTGGCGATCAGCTTTTCCATCGCGGGATCGAAGCGGTCGCGCTCTTTCAGCTGCAGCGTCAGGCATTCGGGGATGTCGCGCGCCATCACGCC
>DAOMPU010000068.1:0-9769 GCA_035444925.1 Terricaulis sp.
GCGTTGCCCTCCGAAGGCAAAGGTCAGGGGTTCGAATCCCTTTGGGTGCGCCAGCGGCTTTTCTGAGAATTTCGGAAGCATGCGGCGCGCGCCGTTAGAACGGCTGGATGTTCACCGTTAGCGTCAGCGGGGCGTTGAGGCCGACCGATTCAAAGCGATAGGCCACACTGCGCACCGAGGCGCTGTGCGATTGGCGCAGAATTTGGGCCCCTTGCGCCGACAGGGCGATGAGATCGTCGCCATAGCGGACGTGGGCGTGCTCGCCGGCGGTGAGCGCGCGGTAGGTTGCTGAAACGGTGAAGCCGCCCGGCGCGTTGCAGGCCTCGACAACCTCGCCCTGCGCGGCAAGGCCCGCGGCGAGCGGCGCGCTCGGGCGCACCCAGCAGGCGATCGGCACGGAGGCGCGCACGCGCCACACGGCAGAGGCTTCGGCCTCCTGCGCCGCCGCGCCCGTCGCGGCGACCGCCACGGCGCTGAAGGCGGCTGAAAATGCAAGCAATCGTTTCAAGGGCGCCCCGAATTCGCGCCCTCCCTAACAGGGAAGGGTGAATTCTTTTTATGCGCCCGAAAGGTTTGCGGCCGATTAACTCTGTTAGTGCGCGGCCACGGTGAGCGTCAGCACGTCGGTGTAGGCGCCCGCGCGCCGCCCGGCCACTTCACCGATGATAACGCGCAAGGGGTAATCATCGGCGCGCGCGCGCCGGCTGGAGACCTCGATCTGGTCGCCGCTGGCGAGATTGATCGCGCGGTCCGCGAGGAAAAGCCGGTAATTCACGTACCAATCGGTCGCGCCTTGGCGCAGGCGGCCATTGTTCGCGGATTCGACCGAGACAGCGTAGCTGCCGGTGCTCAGCACATACAATGTGGCGCCGAGATCGCGCGGGCCTTCTCTCAACTCGCCAAGCTCAATCGTGGCGACCCCGCTGACGCGCCCGACGCGCCCCTTGAGGCCCATCACCGCCGCCGGCTCAACTTCAACGCCGAGCGCGACCGGCTTCTGCGCGAGCACCATGCCGGTGGCGTCTTCAATACTGATCAGGGCGTCTTGCGAGTAAACGCCGGCGGCGAGGATTTCTTCCGGCGCGATCGCGAAGCTGAAGCGAAGCAGCGCGCGCTCGCCCGAGCCAAGATGAATCGGGCGGCGCATTGCGCGGGGCGTGGTGCGGCCGGTACGGGGGGTGATGTCGGCGCCGCTTCTCTGATCCACGAGAATGTAAGGCAGGCGCCGCCCCGCGCCCACCATAGCTAGCCCAAACGGCTCGCCGCGCAGATCCGCCAGCGCCATGCCCGCGCACGGCGCTTCGCCCTGATTGACGATGGTGATGTCGAAATTGCGCACCACCTCGTTCTGCGAGAAGGGATCGTAAGCGATGAGCCAATTGTCGCTGCCGGATTCGACCACAAGCCGGCATCCCTCATTGGGCGCCGATTGGGCGAACGCGGCGCCGCCAAGGGCGCCGGCGAAGAACAGTGCAGCGGCTGCGCAACGAATGGCGGTCATGTTCTGATCCTTCGCGTCACGGCACATCGAGGGGGACGACGACTCGTCCAAGTTCAAGCAGGCCTTCGCTTTCGCGGGGTACATCAAACTCAAACACAAGGCGAGGGCTGGAAGCGAGTTCGACCCGGTAGCGGCGCCCCGGCTCAAGATTTTGAATCGCAAACCGGCCCGACGTGCTGGTGAAGAACAATTCCGGCTCGGCACTGGGATCATCGACGGGCCGAATGGCGCCGGTAACAAGCGCGGCGGGCCGATCGTTCGCGCCGATCAGCACGCCCATCGCGCTGACGAACGCCGCGTGCCCGACTTCGATCGCATAGCCGCTCCGATAGGCCGGATGCACCGTCTTGACGCTGGAGCCGATATTGTAGCCCGGCGGCAGGTTCGCCACGTCGTAGCGCACAGTTTGGTTGAGGTAGGAGCTGAGATGGTTGGCGACGGCGGGGCCCAGCGCTCCGCTGCGCGCGGAATAAGAGCCGCCCTGCAAGCTGTCGCCCACGATCACGCGGCGATCGCCGAGGCTCTCGTGCGGATAGACCAGCGCGAAGCTATCATAAATGTAGCGCCCGATGCCGACTTTGCCGCCGGTGGTGGCGATAGAAGAGCTCACGCGCAGCGTGGTGATCTGCTGATCGCTCAGATTGTTGAAATCGGCGCCGAAGGTGGCGTGAGAGAGGCTCGCGTCGAACCGATTGGACACATAATCCACCTGGCCTGAAACGGAGGCGGGGCCGTCATCATAGGAGGCCGCGGCCGAATAGCCGAGCGCGCCCACGCGGTTATCGGCGAAACGCTGATAGCGCACGGTTGCGTTGTTGCGCAGCGAAGCGTAGCGCGATTCTGCGCGTTCATTGTAGCGCGGCTGCCATACCAGGCCGACGAAGCCCCCGACATTGGCGCGTTCGCGCGTGTTCGCGCGGCCATATTCCACGGCTTCGACGCCGAATTGCACGCTCCAATTTGGCGAGAAGCGCCAATTGGCGGTGGCGTTGACGCTGTAGCTATCGTCGAACAACGTGCTGCGGCTGACCCGGTACGTCGCCGAAACGCCGCCATACCATTGGTGCGAGAAGCGCCGCGAATAGGAAGCGGAGAACGCCCACTCGATCGGGTTGGAGGCGACGAACGAGCCGATCGTGGCGTATTTGTCGGACGTGTAATCCGCGACGAAAGACCAACTCGCGATCGAGCCGCCGCGATCAACGAAATGCTCGTAGCTCAGCGTGGCGGCGGCGCCGGTTTCGCCATGCGCCTGGCTCGCGGACACATCAAAGCGCACGCGCGCGCCGCGGCCGACGACCAATTGGGTTTGCCCGGTGACGTTTTGAACGTCGGCGCTGGCCTGAAGGCCGACGCCGAGCGCCGGCCGGTCGCGAAACGCCTTGCGCCAATAGCCCGTGAACGCGAGTTCGCCTCCAGAGTAATCGGGTTCGTTGAAGGAATCGACGCTGGTGACGCCCAGGAACGCCCCGTACTCGTAATCGCCCGGTTCAAGATCGATGGTGTCCAGATAGGCGCGATAGGAGATGCGCTCGGAGCGGCCCGACTGAGAAAGGACTTCCAGTTCGATGTCGTTGCTGCCGGTGTCGAGCGGCAGATTGGAGAGGTCGTATTGGCCCGGATCGAGCGCGAATTCGCGCTGGAACATGCCGTTGCGCAGCACGCGGATGGTCGCTGGTTCTTGCAGAACGATCTGGCGCCCGCCGCCGAGCACGTTCGTGCGGAAGGAGTCAAAGCGCTGGCGCTGGCGCGCCACGCCGATGCCGCCCATTTCAACGAAGCCCTGGCGCCCGCGCGTATCGGGCGTGAGATCGCCCAGATACCAGCGGCGATATTCATCGGGCTGGTCGTAAACGAAGCGCGCGTGGCGGCGATAAACTTCGTACTCCTCGGTGTCGAACGCCTCGCGCCCTTGGACGTCGGCTTCGAACACGACATTGCCAAACCGCGCGGCCCCGGTGAGGAAGACGCTGGGCGCGGGCATGCCCTGCTGCGCCGAATTGTGCGAAAGCGCCAAGCTGGTGTTCAGATACGCGCTGAAGGGCTCCGGCGCGCGCCCCGGCGTCTCGCGGCCGCCGGTTTCGTATAGAAGTTCGACCGCGCGGCGTGTGGGATCAATGCGCAAGATCAAGATCACCAGCTGGGCGGGATCATATTCCAGCTCAATGCCAAGCGCGTTCAATTCGGCCGGGGTGACATAAGTATGATCCGCCAGCGCGGAGGTGAGCTCGAATTGCGCTTCCAGCGTCAGCAACGGGCTGACGATTTCCAACAGGCTCGGCCGGTCGATCAGCAATTCGTCGTTGCGCGTGATCACCACCGAGACTTCGCCCAGGATGCGGTTGTTGAACTGCATCGGGGTGGTGAGCGAGATGTCGTGATCGAACGGGTTGAGGTTCGGCCGGGCCTCCGCGTTGGGCGTGGTGCGCGGCGTGTCCTGCGCCAGCGCGACAGCCGGACAGATAAGAGCGCCCATGCCTAGCGTGGCGACAGGCAGCACCGCCGCGGAGAGGGATTGTTTCATCGCGTGAAGCGAACGGTCACACGCTGGTTTGGATCAAGGGCGGCCCCCGTCGCCAAACGAAACACGCGCCGCCCGCCGCCGGGCGCCAAATAGCCCACGCCCAATGCCTGCGAGATCTCGCCGCCCGAATAGGTCCGCGAGAAGCTCTGGCCGGTGACGTCCACGCCTTCAACGACCCAAGTGGCGCCGCTCATCAGCGCGTAGCGATCGCCCGAATTGGTGACGACGACTTCAATGCCCGGCTCTTGCGGCAAGGGCTCAACGCCGTCTTCGGTAAGGGGCGGTTCAATCATGATTGGACGCGCCGAGGCGACTTCGACGCGCGGCTGCGTGTTGGGCGGCGCCACCACGACCAGCGCCTTCATGGTGTAAAGCAGGCTCACCGCGACGGACGGGCCGCCTTGCCCTTGCTGATTGGGATCGGTGGCGACCGGCAATTGCCGGACCGCAAGATAGTACGCGCGCGATTGGCGAAGCTCAGGCCCCGTCCATTGCACGCGAATGACTTGGCGCCCGCCCACGGGCACTAGGCTCTGCGGCGGGAAGACGACGAAATCGCCCTCCGCGGGCGTCTCTGTTAGGCGCCCGTCTTGGTCCATCTCGATTTGCGTGATGGTGGTTTCGAAGGGCAGCGCCGTCGTGCCGGCATTGCCGACTTCGATGCGGCCCACCGCACTCGAACCTGTGGTGGTGAGCTCAAGCACCATCGGCGCAACGCGCATCGCGGAAGCGCCGGGCGCGAGTAGGAGAAGCGCCATGATCGCCAGCAGCCACGCCGGCGAAGCTTTCCAGCCTGTCCATTGCATCGTGATCTTCCCCCACACCGGGCGCGCCGCCTGTCCCAGCGGCCGCGCCCTAAAAGAAACGGGGAGCAAGCGTTTGCCCCCCGTTTCCGAAGCTCAGCTCAGCTGAGATTAGAGAGCAGCAATTTCCACCGAGACGGTGTCGCTGTATTCGCCTGCGATCAGCGCTTTGGCCGGCACGGGGAGGTCAACGCGGATGGCGATGCCGCCGCGCCAGGCGCCGTGCGAACGCGAGTTCGAGGTTTGCGAGGTGCTGACCGAGAATTGGCCGGTGGCGGCGCCGACCGGCGCGATGGAGCCCGGAGCGCCCGCAGCGTAAACGGCCGAAACCGAATACGGGATGTTGGCCTGGAACACGTTGGTGTCGTAGCCGCCCGAGATATCGTCCGCGAGCAGGCCGTCGGCGCCGTTGCCCTTGGACACCGTGACAGTGTTCGAGGTGTTGCAGCCGGCGAGGTTGGTGCGGCTGTGGCCGTTGCGCGGGCCGGTGACGGTGAACGCGTTTTCGATGCTGGTGGCGCCGTCGGCGTAGATGCCGATCGTGCCGAAGTTCAGGTCGTTCAGCGTGCCGCTGTTCGTCGAGATCACGCAGGCCGGCGCCACCGTGCCGGAAACCTGGAAGGTCGCCGTCACTTCGGAAAGCGCCGCAGGTTGGTTCGTGCCGTTCACGCCATTGACGTAGGTGGCGTTGCTGACGGCGGTTTGGGCGTGAGCAGCCCCGGCGGTCAGGGCAAGCGCGGCTACGCTTGCGACGAGAGCAGTGAGCTTCATTTGGATTCTCCAACTCCAAGTTGACATTGTCGCTGATCGACGGAGCGCCCCCCTCGATCTGACCCATCGTGGTTAATGGCGGTTAAGGAGTGAGTCAACAGTAATAAATAAGTAAAAAATAGGTACAAGAAGTATAAAATGTGCACGCCGCGGCAGACAAGCGCATGGTTTGCTTGTTTAATGCTTCTGTACTTCTGCCAAGAACCATATTTATTCTTGGTTATACTTGCGGTTCGATCGTCAGGGCGACCGTTTCGAAGTATCTACCCGCCAGCAATCCTGACTCGGGCAGGGCGTAGGTCTTTAGGCTCAGCCTTCCACCGCCAGCGGCGATGGCGTCGCCGCTGTTCATCGCGCGCCCCGCCACGATCTCGGCGCTCTGGAAATCAGCGCGCAGCAGCCGGCCCCGCGGCTCGGCGACGGGGATGGTGACGTTCAAGCTGTAGCGAAGCGCGCCGGCGTAGGAGGCTTGGCCCGCCGGCGACTCGGCATGCGCCAGCGCGCCATTGGCGGCTTGCACGTTGATGTTGAAGGGAACATTGCATTCTAGGTTGAACGGGGCGGAAACGTCCTGGTTGCCGCGCAGCTCGCCGAGCTCCATCCGCCCGCCCGCCGACACCCCGCATTGCGGTTGAATTTCACCGGTCAGCGCCACGGAGAGTTGTGAGGAAGTGTGGCTTTCGAGGTCGCGCGCGACGGCGGGCGCCGCGCCCGCAGCCGCAAAAAGTACGGCCAAAACAAACGGATGTGCGGCATTAGCCACCCCAGACCACCCCCGTCGCCTGATTGGCGCAATCGATGCCGCGCGCACAGGCTTTTAGTTAAAAATTCGTCAACCCGGGGTAGGGATATGCCGCGCAACCCCCGCGTTCAAGTGAATTAATCTTGTCGGGCTACCGGCGCGCGCAGATTGAAAACAGCGTTGCCAAATTGCAACCTTGGCTGCTGGCGCGCGCATTTGAGCTGATGCGGCGGTGACTGGATCGGCGGGAGGCGGCTCTGTAAGGTTCGCTTCGCGGGGACGTTCGGAGCGGCTGAGTGATCTATCGCAGGCGGCACAATGCGCTCTCGCGCGGAGAGCGTGAATGGCGCGTGGAAGAGGCGGGCCTCGCTTCGGTCGGCGCTTCGGGCCATGTGCGGCGCTGGGCCTGGAAAGATTTCATCAGCGTGCGGCTCTGCCATGAGCCGACACGGTTCAAGCCATGGCGCTACACGTTTCACGCGCAGTTCAAGAGCGGCGAAAAGGTCGTGCTTGATAACGGCCACTATCTTGGCCCCGGCCGTTTTGAAGAGCGCAGCGCCGAGTACACGCCATTCGTGCAAGCGCTATTGGCGCGTTTGCACGAGGCCAACCCGAAACTTCGCGCGCTGATCGGCGAAACGCAAAAGCGCTATTTCTTCCTGATGCTGGGTTCGCTCCTGGGATTGGGCGTGTTGGCTTATGTTCTGATCGCCGTGCGCACGCCGTTTGATGCGTTGCCTTACGCCGGCGCGGCGAAGCTGCTGCTGATCCTGGCCATGCTGCCGCTGTTTTGGTTCTGGGTGGCGCGGGCGATGCCGCGCGGGGTCGCTCTGGATGAAATCCCCGAGCGGGCGCTCCCTCCGGTTGAGAATTCCAAAAATTCGAGCGGTAGTTAAAGAAGCCTTCACTCGGCGCCTGCAAAGGTTAAAGCCTGGAGGGAGGCCGCAGGTGCGCAACGCTGACGGACGCAGAGACTTGTCGCTCATCCGCGAAAGCGGCTCGACCGCGCGGGTGTTGAACCTGGCGCTGGCGTTTGAGCGCTTTGGCGACACCGAGGAATTCACGTCCAAGCCCCTGTTCCGCAACAAGCGGCTGAACCGCGCGCTGATCTTGAAGCATTCCGTGCGCCCGCATGAGCGCGAATTGTTCACGCGCCCCATCACCTCCGCCACCAAAGTGATCTTGCCCTATTCGGTGAAAGAGCTGGAGCTTGGCGGCGTCAGCTTCCTGATCGGCGAGCGCCGCTTTGAGCGCATCGTGCGCGACACCGTCGAAGGCTATGACAACGAAACCGATCTGCAGGCCGACGTTGAATTGCTCAAAGTGCTGGGCGCGCTGCCTTCGTTCGATCCGTTCCTGATGCGCGAGCGGCTGCGCACCATGGGCATCGACCCCGCGCGCTGCTATTTCGATCTGGCCGAAGCTGACATCGCGCGCATGCGCCAATTTGTCAGCCGCGAGATCAGCCAATTGATCAGCCTGGCCTTCGCCACCGGCGGGCGCGAAGCGGGCGATCTTTCGCACCGCATGGCCGAAAAGCTGATGACGGACGAAACCGCTAAATCGCTCGATCCGCTGCGCCAGACGCTGCGCCTCTCGGGCGAGGAGTACATCGAAGGCGTGTTCGCCTGGAAAGGCTTCCTCTACTACAAATGGCTGATCAACGATTTCCGGCCGGAGCTTGAAACCTTCCGCCCGCACTTCGCCAGCCTGCGCATCTCCGGCTCGACCTCGGAAGAGCGGCGCGATCTGGCCGAGACTCGCAAGCAAATCCTCGAGCAGATGATGAAGGCGCTCGCGCGCGTGGATGAATTGTTGCTCGAATATGGCGCGGCGTTCGCGGCTTTGGCCGATGGCAAGCCGCTCGCCTTCCGCGACTTTCTGCTGCGCGCGCCCTCGCTGTTCATTCCGATCGGCGAGGCGGTGGGCGTGATCAAGCACATCGATTCTTTCTGGCGCTTTCGCTTTCCCGGCGGTTCGTCGCCGATGATGGATGCGGACGAGGCGATCGAGGTGCTGCACGATTTCGAGACGACGCTCGCCGGCACCGAATTCATGAAGCAGGACAAGGGCCCGCGCGGCGCGGCGGCCTAACGGCCGAACATCACGTCGCGCCCGATCGCGGCGATGCGCGTGCGCCCGGTCAGCGCCATGGTGCGCACCAGCTCGGCTTCCAGAATCGCCAGCGCCCGCGCAACGCCGGCTTGCCCGCCGGCGGCGAGGCCCCACAGATACGCACGCCCGATCGCGACGGCATTGGCGCCCAACGCCAGCGCTTTCAGGATGTCCGAGCCACGCCGCACGCCGCCGTCGAAGATGATCTCGGCGCGATCGCCGCTGAGCGCATCGGCGATCGCCGGCAGCGCGTCGATCGTGGCCGGCGCGGTGTCGAGCTGGCGCCCGCCATGATTGGACACCCACACCGCATCGGCGCCGATGGCGGCGGCGCGGCGCGCATCGTCAGCGTGGATGACGCCCTTGATCGCCAGCTTGCCGTCCCATTGCTCGCGCAGCCAGCGCGCGTCGTCCCAGGTGACGCTGCGATCAAACTGGTTGTTGATGAAATCAATCAGCCCGCCGCCGATATCGACCTGCGCGAAATTCGCGGGGCTGATGCGCGGCGTTGTCGCCAAATCCCAAAGATAGCCGGGGCGCGCCAAAGCTTGCGTTGCGGTGCGCCAGGTTACTTCCGGCGGGATGGTGAAATCATTGGCGTGGTCGCGCTCGCGATTGCCGGCAACCGGCACATCGACCGTGAGGATGATGGCGCTGAAGCCGGCGGCCTTGGCGCGCGCCAAGGTTTCGCGCACCAGCGCGCGGTCCTTCCACACATAGAGCTGAAACCAGCGCGGCCCGTGATGACTGGCGGCGATGTCCTCCATGCTGGTGGAGGCCAGCGTCGAGCAGGCATAGATAATGCCGGCCGCCTCCGCCGCGCGCGCCACCGCAAGCTCGCCCCCGCGCGGATGGAAGAGGCGCGAAGTGGCCGTTGGGCTGATGAGGAAGGGCAGGCGGGAGCGCTCGCCCAGAATGCTGGCGCCGGTGTCGATGCTGGAGACATCCACCAGGGCGTCCCAGCCCAGCTGGAGCGCGGCGAAACGGGCCTGGTTGGCGCCCAGCGTGCGCTCATCGTCGGCCCCGCCGTCGATATAATCGAACACCATAAGCGGCAGCCGCGCCCGAGCCAGGGCGCGCAGATCGGCGATGTTGCGGGCGCGGGCAAGGCTCAAGGGGCGTAATCCATGGCTGATTTGGGCCATGGCTGGGCCCGGGCGCAAGCCGGCCTTGCCCTCCGGCGCGTGGACGCGTAGGAAACCGCCCTCTCGCCGGGCCGAAAGCCCGGAGCCGGGGCCGCCTTAGCTCAGCCGGTAGAGCGGCGCATTCGTAATGCGTAGGTCAGGTGTTCGAGTCACCTAGGCGGCACCATT
>DAOMPU010000069.1:0-9724 GCA_035444925.1 Terricaulis sp.
GGCCTGGGACGATCTCGAAGCGCCGGCGCTGGCGCCGAAAGCGGAGGCCGAATGGGCAAGGCTCACCTGATCCGCGCCGCGCAGATCGGCGCGGGCCTCCTCATCGTCGCGCTCGCCATCGGGCTTTACAAAGCCAAGACGGACGCCTCGCGCACCGAGGCGCATGTGCGCCAGCTTGAAGCCCAAGTGGCCGAAAGCGAAGCCGCCATGCGCGCGCTGCGCGCCGAGATCGCGCATCTGGAAAGCCCGGCGCGGATTGAAGCCTTGGCCGCGCGCCATCTCGGCGTCACGCCCGGCGCGGAAACCGAGGCGGCGCCCGAAGCGGCGATCGACCAGCTTTTGCCGCCGCCGCGGCCGGCCAATCCGTGAAGCCGTTTACGCCCGCGCCGGGGCGCATGCTGTTTGCGCCCAACGAGGCCGCGCCGGCGCGCAACCGCGTGCGCTTTCTGGCGATCACGCTGTTTGCGGCGCTGCTTCTGCTCGCGGGCCGCGCGGTGCAGCTTGCCTTTTCCGGCGATCCGCTGGCCGAGCCGCGTCGTGTGGCGACAGCGCCCGCGCCGATCGCGCGCGCCGATCTGGTGGATCGCAACGGCGTGCTGCTGGCCACCACGGTGCGCGCCTTCGCGCTGACGGCGGCGCCCGCGCGCGTGTTCAGCGCTGAAGAAAACGCCGCCGCGCTTACGCGCATTTTTCCGGAATTGGATCGCGCCGCCCTGATCCGGCGCATGCAGGATACAAGCCGCCAGCTCGTTTTCCTGCATCGGGGCTTGACGCCCAATCAGCGCGAAGAGGTGATGGCGCTTGGCCTCGCCGGCATCGGCTTTCAGGCCGAAGATCGCCGCATCTATCCGCACCGCACTTTGGCCGCGCACGCGATCGGCTACACCAATGTGGATTTGACGCCGTTCGGCGGCGTGGAAAACGGGCTCGATAGCGCCATCCGCGAAGCGGGCGCCGCGGGCGGGCGGGTGCGCCTATCGCTGGATGTGCGCGTGCAGTTTGCGCTGGAGGAAGAACTCGCCGCCGCCGCCCGCGCCGCGGGCGCGCCGGCCGGCGCCGCAATCTTGATCGACGGGCGCACCGGCGAAACCTACGCCATGGCCACTTGGCCCAGCTTTGATCCCAATTCCTTCAACGAGGTCAGCGAAGCCGCGCGGCGCGACCGCGTGGCCGGCGTGGTGCATGAACTCGGCTCCACCATCAAGCCGTTCACGATGGCGATGGCGCTGGAAGAGCGCCTCACCAACAGCCGCGAAGTGTTCGACGTGTCCGAGCCCCTGGTGCTCGACGGCGCCCGCATCGTCGATCATGGGCAGATACTCGGCCCCGTGGGCCTGCGCGAAATCCTCGCGCGCTCCTCCAATATCGGCATTTCGCGCCTGGCCATTCGTGTGGGCGCGGAGCGCCAGCGCGCTTACCTTGATCGCCTTGGCCTCACCCAACCTGCGCGGCTCGAAGTCGGCTTCAACGAAACCCCGATCGCGCCCGCCGCGCGCACGCGGCGCGATATCGCCGGGCTCGGCTTCGGCTATGGCCTCGCCGCTTCGCCCGCCGCGCTCGCCAGCGCCTATACCGTGTTCGTCAACGAAGGCGCGCGCGTTTCGCCCACGCTGCTGGCGCGCGAGAGCGAGGATCAGATCGAGCGCAGCACTGTGTTTTCCCCCGAAACCGCGCGCCAGATGCTTTTGTATCTGCGTTCCGCCGTCACCCAAGGCACCGGGCGCCAGGCGGACGTGCCGGGCCTGGCCGTGGCCGGCAAAACCGGCACGGCGGAGATCTGGGCGGGCGCGGAAGGCTATGACCGCAGCCGCAATTTTTCCTCGTTTGCGGGCGTATTTCCGGCGCATGAACCGCGCTACGTGATCGTGCTGGCGCTGGACGGCGTGAGCCAGGGCGGGGTGGGCGGCGAGGTGGCCGCGCCCGCGGTGGCGCGCACGCTGCGCCGGGTGGCGCCGATGCTCGGTTTGCGCGTCGAGGCGCCGGCGCGCTAGGGAGGATGCGCGAGCGCTTCATGAATCTATCCACTCTATTCGACTCTGGCGTCACCGAAGACGCCGAAATCACCGGCCTCACCGCCGATTCACGCACGGTGAAGCCGGGCTATCTGTTCGCGGCGCTGCAAGGCGTGGCCGCGCATGGGCGCGATTACGTGGCGCAAGCCGTCGAGCGCGGCGCCGCTGCGGTGCTGAGCGCGGGCGATCTTGGCGCCGAGCCGGGCGTCGCGCACGTCATCGCCGATAACCCGCGCCGCGCCTTCGCGCTGGCCGCGTCGCGCTTCTATCCCGCGCGCCCGCAAACCCTCGTCGCCATCACCGGCACCAACGGCAAAAGCTCCACCGTGGATTTCCTCCGCCAGATATGGACGCACGCCGGCAAGCGTGCGGCCAGCATGGGCACGCTGGGCGCGATCGGCCCCAACGGCGTGATCGATCTCGGCCACACCACGCCCGATCCCGCCGCCGTGCACGCCACGCTGACGCAATTGGCGCAGCAGGGCGTCACCCATTGCGCGATGGAGGCATCGAGCCACGGGCTGGAGCAGCACCGCGTCGATGGGCTTAGTTTCGAAGCCGCCGCCTTCACCAACCTCACGCAAGATCATCTCGATTATCACGTCGATATGGCCGGCTACCGCGAAGCCAAGCTGAAGCTTTGGCGGCTGGTGAAGCCGGGCGGCGCGGCCATTATCAACGCCGATGCGGCCGAAGGCGCGGCGTTTGAAAACGCGGCCAAGAAAATCGGCCTCAACATCGTGCTCTGCGGCTGGCGCGCGCCGCGCGAGGGGGCGCTAAAGATTGTTGAAATCCAGCCGCGCCCCGCCTCGCAGACCATGACTCTGCTGTGGAGCGGCAAGGAGCACGTGGTCGAGCTGCCTTTGATCGGCGAATTCCAGGCGCTCAACGCCGTGTGCGCCGCCACCTTGGCGTTGGCGCTGGGCGAAGCGCCGGAGGCGGTGTTCGCCGGGCTCGCCGCGCTCAAGCCGGTGAAGGGCCGCATGGAGCATGTGGGCGAAAGCAAAACCGGCGGGCACGTGTTCGTCGATTACGCGCACACGCCCGATGGCCTCGATGTGCTGCTGCGCGCCGCGCGCCCGCACGCGCCCGGCCGCATCATCGCCGTGTTCGGCTGCGGCGGCGATCGCGATAAGGATAAGCGCCCCAAGATGGGCGCGATCGCCGCGGGCCAGGCGGACGTGGTGATCGTCACCGACGATAACCCCCGCAGCGAAGCGCCGGCCGCAATCCGCGCCGAGATCATCGCCGGCGCGCCGCGCGCGCGCGAGATCGGCGATCGCGCGGCCGCCATTCGCGAAGCGGTGGCGATGCTGAAGCCGGGCGACGCGCTGATGATCGCCGGCAAAGGCCACGAGACAGGCCAGATCATCAAGGGCGTGACGCATCCCTTTTCAGATCAAAACGTCGCCCGCGCGGCGTTGGAAAACTCATGATGCGCTTGCAGGACACGCGCCCCCTCCCGCCGCGCGGGGGAGGGGTAGGGGAGGGGGGGGGTGACGCCGCGCCGACTTCTCAATACGCGCATCAATTGTTGATGCGTCTTCCGCGAACGGCGCGCGTTGTACACCGCCCCCCACCCCCTGCCCCCTCCCCGCAAGGGGGAGGGGGACGCCATGCTTGCGGAGTCGCGTATGTCATCTGAACTCTGGACCGCCGCCGAAGCCGCGCGTGCAACCGGCGGGCGTCTCATCAACGGCGATGCATGGCGCGCGGGCGGCGTCTCCATCGATACGCGCACGCTGGAGCCGGGCGATCTCTTCGTGGCGCTGAAAGACGCGCGCGACGGGCACGATTTTCTCGCGCAGGCTTTCGTCAGCGGCGCCAGCGCGGCGCTTATTTCGGATGCCAGCAAGGCCGAAGGGCTGGGGCCGTGCATCGTCGTCGGCGATGTGCTGGATGGCTTGCGCAAGCTGGGCGAGGCCTCGCGCGATCGCAGCAGCGCCAAGCGCGTGGCCGTCACCGGCTCGGTCGGCAAAACCTCCACCAAGGAGGCGCTCGCGGTGTGCCTTTCCGCCAGCGGCGCCACGCACCGCTCGGTGAAAAGCTACAACAATCATTGGGGCGTGCCGCTCACGCTCTCGCGCATGCCGCGCGAAAGCCAGTATGCGGTGTTCGAAATCGGCATGAACCATCGCGGCGAGATTTTGCCGCTGGCCCAACTCGTGCGCCCGCATGCCGCGCTCGTCACCACGATCGCGCCCGCGCACGTGGAGAATCTGGGCTCGCTTGAAGCCGTCGCCGATGAGAAGGGTGACGTGTACGCCGGGCTTGAGCCGGGCGGCGCAGCCCTCGTGCCCAACGAAGCGCCGCACGCCGCGCGCCTGATCGCGGCGGCCGAGCGCGCGGGCGCGACGCTGATCCGTTTCGGCCGCGGCGCCGAATGCGAGGCGCGGCTCACGCGCTTTGACATGGATGAAACCGGCTCCACCGCCGAAGCGGAAATCCTCGGCCGCGCGATCCGCTATCGCGTCGGCGTGGAAGGCGCGCATTGGGCGCTGAACTCGCTCGCCTCGCTCGCCGCCGCGGATGTAGTGGGCGCCGATGTCGAGGCGGCTGCGCATGCGCTGGAGCATTTGCGCGCGTTCGACGGGCGCGGAACCGCGCAGAAGATCGACGCGGCGTTTGGATCGTTTCTGCTTGTGGATGATTCCTACAACGCCAATCCGGCCTCGATGGCGGCGGCGTTTTCCACATTGGCGGCGCGCAAGCCCGGCCCCGGCGGGCGCCGCATCGCCGCGCTTGGGGATATGTTGGAACTCGGCCCCGATGAGCGCGCCTACCATGCGGGCCTGGCTAAGCCCTTGGAAGAAGCGGGTGTTGACCTTGTGTTCGCCGCGGGGCCGCGCATGGCGGCTCTGATCGAGGCGCTTCCAGAGAGCCGGCGCGGCGGCTATGCCGAAAGCGCGGACGCACTGATTCCGATCATCTCCGGCGCCATACGGCCTGGCGATATCGTGCTGGTGAAAGGCTCGAATTCATCGCGCATGAGCCGCGTGGTGAGCGCCCTTGCGGCGCTCAAAGGGGAGACTTGATGCTCGAACTTCTCGCGCAATACGTCGAGCGCTCTCAATTCTTCAACCTGTTCAACTACATCACCTTCCGCACTGGCGGCGCCATGTTCACGGCGATGATCATGGCGTTTGCGCTCGGCGCGCCGTTCATCGCGTGGCTGCGCAAGAAGCAGGGCAAAGGCCAGCCGATCCGCACAGACGGCCCCGAAGGCCATCTGCTGACCAAGAAGGGCACGCCCACAATGGGCGGCCTCATCATTCTCATTCCGCTGGCGATCTCGACGCTGCTGTGGGCCGATCTTGATAATCCGTACGTGTGGGCCGTGCTGCTGGTCACAGTCGGCTTCGGCTTCATCGGCTTCATCGATGATTTCGCCAAAGTCACCAAGCAGCACCATGGCGGCCTGTCCGCTAAAGTGCGCCTCGCCGCGGAATTCACCTTCGCTTTGATCGCGGCTTTGATCATGCTGGGCGCGGAATGGATCGCGCTGACGCCGGGCCAAACCCATGACATAGCCGGCTTCTGGAACGCCCTGATGGCGGGCGAGCCGCTGACGGCGGTGGCGCTGCCGTTCCTTTCCGGCTGGGGCATCCAGCTGTTTGCGTTCTATGTGCTGTTTACGATGATCGTGATTGTCGGCTTCGGCAACGCGGTGAATCTGACGGACGGACTCGACGGCCTCGCGATCGTTCCGGTGATGATCGCCGCCGGCACATTCGGCGTGATCTGCTACCTCGTCGGCCGCGTCGATTATTCGAACTATCTCGGCATCCCGCATGTGTCGGGCGTGGGCGAACTCGCCACCATTCTCGGCGCGCTCTTGGGCGCCTCGCTGGGCTTTCTCTGGTACAACGCACCGCCCGCGCGCGTGTTCATGGGCGATACGGGTTCGCTGGCGCTCGGCGGGCTCTTGGGCGCGGTGGCGGTGGCCACCAAGCACGAGATCGTGCTGGCGATCGTCGGCGGCCTTTTCGTGCTCGAAACGCTTTCGGTGATGCTGCAGGTTACGGTGTTCAAGCGCACCGGCAAACGCGTGTTCCTGATGGCGCCGATCCATCACCATTTCGAAAAGCTCGGCTGGCAAGAGCCCACCATCGTGATCCGCTTTTGGATCATCGCCGTGATCTTCGCCCTCGCCGGGCTTGCGACATTGAAGTTGCGTTAATTGCGCGAAGCAGCGCACGAAGTTCGCTCGTTGGAGGGCGGTGCGTGATTCTGAAACTAGGCAACAGGCAGTGGGCAGTAGGCAGTGACGTTGAAAACGGCGCGCCCTATTGCCTATTGCCCACTGCCAACTGCCTCATCATGCCGAAGCCATGATCCCGATCACCGAATTCAAAGGGCGCGATGTCGCCGTGTTCGGCCTCGCGCGCACCGGCCTGGCCGCCGCGAAAGCGCTGATGGCGGGCGGCGCGCGCGTGCATGCGTGGGACGATAACGACGCTGCGCGCGCGGCGGCGGAAGCGGCGGGCGTGCCGGTGTCGGATATCAACGCGCGCGATTGGCGCAGCTTCGCGGCTTTGATCCTCTCGCCCGGCGTGCCGCTGACCTTCCCGGAGCCGCACCGCGTGGTCACGCTCGCGCAAGCGGTCGGCGTGCCGATCATGAGCGATATCGAGCTGTTCGCGCGCGCCGTGAACGCGCTGCCTCCGGCGCAGCGCCCCAAACTGGTCGGCGTCACCGGCACCAACGGCAAATCCACCACCTCGGCGCTGATCGCGCATATCCTGAAAGAAGCCGGCAAGGATGTGCGCCTCGGCGGCAATATCGGCGCGGCGATGCTGGAGCAGCCGCCGCTGCACGCGGGCGCCTATTATGTGATCGAGCTTTCCTCCTATCAGCTCGATCTCACGTCATCACTGCGGCTCGACGTGGCGGTGTGGCTCAACACCACTCCCGATCACCTCGATCGCCACGGCACGATGAGCGAATACGTCGCCGCCAAGAAGCGCATCTTCCTCAATCAAGGCGCGGCCGATTGGGCCGTGATTGGCGTGGACGATCATTATTGCGCCGCCATCTGCACGGAGCTGACGCGCGCCGCGATCCAGAACGTGTCGCCGATCTCGGCGGGCCAGGCGCTGGGGCGCGGCGTCAGCGCGCTCAGCGGCAAGATCATCGAGGCGCTCGGCGGGCGCGCGGAAACCAGTGCGGACATCACCAAGGCGCAGGCGCTGGCGGGCAAGCACAATGCGCAGAACGCCGCCGCCGCCTACGCCGCATGCCGCGCGCTCAACATTGACGCGCGCACCATCGCCGCCGCTTTCAACAGCTTCCCCGGCTTGCCGCATCGGCTCGAGCGCGTCGCCACCATCGAGGGCGTGCGCTTTGTCAATGACAGCAAGGCCACCAATGCGAACGCCGCGGCCCAGGCGCTCGCGGTCTATCCGCGCATCTATTGGATCGCCGGCGGGGTGGCGAAAGAGGGCGGCATCGAAGAGCTTTCGCCCTTCTTCCCGCGCTTGGCGCGCGCCTATCTGATCGGCCAATCGGCCGGCGATTTCGCTGACGTTTTGCGCGATAAGGCGCCCGTCACCATGGCCGGCAACCTCGAAGCGGCGGTGAAGCTGGCGTTCGCCGATGCGAAAGCCTCGGGCGAGCCGCATCCGGTGGTGCTGCTTTCGCCCGCGTGCGCCTCGTTCGATCAATTCCGCTCCTACGAGGATCGCGGCGACAAGTTCAAAACCTATGTCACCCAGCTCGCCAGCAGCACGCTGAAAAACGGCGGGCGCGCCGGGGGCGGTGCGTGAGCGCGCTGGCCGAGCGTTTCGGCGCCGCGTTCACGCGCGCGCGCACCTATGATCGGGGGCTTTTGCTGATCGCCGCGGCGCTGATCGCCCTCGGCATTCTATTTTCGATGGCGGCGAGCCCCGCCGCCACCGCGCGCATCCGCATTGAGGAGGCGTTCTATTTCGCCGGCCGCCAAGCCGCGTATGCGGGGCTGGGCGTCATCGTCATGCTGATGGCCGCTTCGCTTGATCCGCGTCAGTTGCGCCGCGCGGCGACCATCCTCGTGGCGATCTTCCTGCCGCTTTGCGCGCTCGCGGGCTGGTTCGGCCCCGAAGTGAAGGGCGCGCAGCGTTGGTTCGATTTCGGCGCCTTCTCGCTGCAGCCTTCGGAAATCCTCAAGCCCGCTCTCGTCGTCGTATGGGCGTGGATGCTGAGCGAAAGCATGAAGCAGCCGCGTTTTCCCGGCCGCCTCGTTGCGCTCGGCCTCTACGCGCTCGCCGCCGCCGCGCTGCTGGCGCAGCCGGACGTGGGGCAGACGGCGTTGCTGGCGATTGCGCTCGCGCCGCTTTTGTTTCTCTCCGGCATCGCGCTGCGCTGGGTGCTCGGCGGGCTCGCTTTCGCCGCGATCGCGGGAAGGCTGATCTACGAATTTTATCCGCACGCGCGCGAGCGTTGGGACGCCTTCATGAGCGAGCCTGGCTATCAAGTGGGCCGCGCGCTCGATGCGATCGCGGCGGGCGGCGTGTTCGGGCGCGGGCCGGGCGAGGGCGTGGTCAAGCGCTCCTTGCCCGATGCGCACGCGGACTTCGTGTTCGCGGTGGCGGCTGAAGAATTCGGCTTGATCGCCTCGCTTGGGCTTATCTTCCTATTCGGCGCGCTTGCGTTCCGCGGCCTTTCGCGCGCCAGCCGCTTGAACGAGCCGTTCGAACAACTTGCGGCTGCGGGCCTCATCACGCTTCTTGTCGCGCAGGCGGGAATTCATATCGCGGTGAACTTGAGCTTGCTGCCGGCAAAGGGCATGACGCTGCCCTTCATCTCGTTCGGCGGCTCGTCGATGATTGGAACAGCGCTCGCCTTCGGCTTTTGCCTGGCGCTGTTGCGCGACCGCCCGGGCGCTTACCTCTACGCCGGACAAAGGCCAGGCTAGATGTCCAAGAAGATTGTCGTCATCGCCGCCGGGGGAACCGGCGGGCATTTGTTTCCAGCCGCCGCGTTCGCGGAAGAAATGTTCCGCCGCGGCTGGCGCGTGTTTCTGATGACGGACGCGCGCGGGCGCCGCTACGCCGAGGGCTTTCCGGCCGAGCGGATCGATGATGTGCCCGCCGCCAGCCTCAGCGCCAATCCGATCACCGCCATTCCCGCCGCGCTCAAAATCATGCGCGGCATCGACGCCGCGAAAAAGCGCTTCAAGGAGCAGCCGCCCGCGCTCGTCGCCGGCTTTGGCGGCTATCCTTCGTTCCCCGCTTTGATGGCCGCGCGCGCGCAGAAGATTCCGCTGATTATTCACGAGCAGAATTCCGTGCTCGGCCGCGTCAACCGTGCGATGGCGGCCAGCGCTTCGGTGGTCGCGTGCGGGTTCGAGCGGCTGGATCGCCTGCCGGCCGGCGCGGCGAGCCGCAAGCATGTCGTCGGCAATCCGGTGCGCTTGCCGATCCTCGCGGTGCGTGAGCGGCCCTATCCGGAAATTCCCGCGGGCGGGCGGATCAATCTGCTCATCATCGGCGGCAGTCAGGGCGCGCGCGTGTTCGGCGAGGTGATCCCCGCCGCCATCGCGCTGTTGCCGCCGGTGCTGAAGGCGCGGCTCGATGTCGTGCATCAAGTGCGCGAGGAGCAATTGGCGGAAGCCAAGAAGGTTTACGCCGCCGCCAAGGTGAACGCCGAAGCCGCGCCCTTCTTCACAGATATGGGCCAGCGCCTCGGCGCCGCGCATCTGGTGATCGCGCGCGCGGGCGCTTCTTCCGTCACCG
>DAOMPU010000070.1:0-9707 GCA_035444925.1 Terricaulis sp.
GGCTCTGAGCGCTCAGCTGCTGGCGCAATGGCCGGTGCGGGCGGCGGGCCCGCAGGTGCTGCGCTTTCCCGAGGATGGGCTGACGCTGCGTGTGCATGTCGGCGAAGCCGAGGCGGTGCTGGCCGGATGGGTCGGCCAGTTCGACGCCTGGTTCCTCGATGGCTTTAGCCCGGCGCGGAACCCGGCCATGTGGTCGACGGCTTTGATGGCGCGCTTGGCCGCGCTTTCCGCGCCCGGCGCCCGCGCGGCGACCTTCACCGTCGCTGGCGATGTGCGCCGCGCGCTGCAGGGGGCGGGGTTCGAGGTCGAGAAGAAGCCGGGCTTCGCCGGCAAGCGCGAGCGGCTGGAGGCGCGTTTTCTTGGACCGCCGGCGTCCTCGCCGGCCCTGGGGCCCTATCCGTACGCCGCCGCCCATCCCAAACGCGCGGCCATTATCGGCGCGGGGATCGCCGGTGCGGCGTGCGCAGCGGCGCTGGCGCGGCAAGGCGTGGAAGCGGTGGTGCTGGAAGCGGCGCCGGCGTTGGGGGCGGGGGCGAGCGGCAATCCGGCTGGCTTGGTTGCGCCTCGGCTCGACCGCGCCGGGCCGCTCGCAGAGCTTTTCCTCGCCGCCTATCTCCACGCGATCGCCGCATACGAAGTGCTTGGAGTTTTGGAAGCGTGTGGTGTGGAGCAGCGGGCCGAGCCCAGGCGCGCGGAAGCGCTGGCTGATCTGATCGCAGACCCGCCCTTGCCGCCTGGTTGGTTTGCGCCGCTCGGCGAAAACGCCGTGCTGCATCCGCGCGCGGGGCTGGTGCGCCCGCAAGCGGCGATCAAAGCGATGCTGGCGGATGCGCAGCTCTTGCTGGAAGCGCCGGTGCAGCGGATGGAGCGCGCGGGCGAAGGCTGGGTGCTGTACGCGCCGGATGGGCGCGCGATGCTGAAGGCGGATGCGGTGGTGCTGGCGTGCGGCGCGGCGCTCGCGCAATTTGAGCCCGCCGGCTTCTTGCCGCTGCAGATCTCGCATGGGCAGATCGAGTGGGGGCAGGGCGCTGCGCCCGCGCGTGCGATCATGCAAAGCGCATACGCCGCGCCGCTCGACGGCGGATTGCTGTTCGGCGCGACGTTCGACAAAACACCGCCCGATCCAGCCGAAGCGCGCGCACGCAACATCGCGGCGCTGGCCGCGCTAGCGCCGGAGACCGCCGCCGCGCTCGATCCCGCGCTTCTGCACTCGCGCCTCTCGCAGCGCGTCACGACGCCGGATCGCGCACCGATCGCGGGGTTGCTGCCCGATGCTGAAGCATGGATGCAGCATCACGCGGCGCTGGCGCACGGGCGCGCTGTTAAGCTTGACGGCGCGCCGCCCGCGCATGCGGGTGTTTACGTTCTCGGCGGCTTGGGCGCACGCGGCCTCACGCTGGCGCCGCTGCTGGGCGAGCGCATTGCGGCCGAAATTTGCGGGCTGCCGCAGGCTTTATCGCGCTTCGCGCTGGAGGCGATTCATCCGGCCCGTTTTCTGCATAGGGCGCTCAAACGGCGTTAAAGCGGATTAGGGTTCACTAAAATGGCGTTCGACGGCGCGCTCCAGCAATGCGGCGCGATTAACTTTTTGGGCTTTGCGTTCAGTGCGTGCGATCTTGATACGGCGGTGGACGCCGTGGCCGCGCGCGGGAGCGTCGATGGGCCGTTTGCTTATGTCGCTACGCCAAACGTCGATCACGTCGTTGGCCTCGATTCCGAGCCTGGCCGCCGCGCGCTTTACACTGATGCGTGGCTGACGCTGAACGATAGCGCCGTCCTGGCGCGCCTGGCCAAACGCTCCGGCCTCAAACTGCCGCGCGCCGCGGGCGCTGACCTGGCCGAGCGCTTGTTCGATCAGGTGATCGATCCCGATGAGCCGATCACGATTATTGGCGGCGACGCTGTGGCGATCGGCGCGCTGCGCCGCCGCTATGGGCTCACCGACGTGCGCTGGCATGAGCCGCCGATGGGGCTGAAGCACAATCCGCTCGCGGTGGCCAACGCGGCCGCCTTCGCGGCGCGGCAGCCTTCGCGTTTCACCTTCATTTGCGTGGGCGCGCCGCAGCAGGAAATGATCGCCTACGCCATCCGCGCGCGCGGCGACGCCAGCGGCGTTGGGCTCTGCGTCGGCGCGGCGCTGGATTTTCTCTCCGGTCAAACCAAGCGCGCGCCGCTTTGGATGCGCCGCGCGGGGATGGAATGGCTGCATCGCTTCGCCAGCGAGCCGGCGCGGCTGTGGCGGCGCTACGTGGTGGACGGGCCGCGCGTGTTCTCGCTGTTTGCGGCGTGGCGCTCGGCGATGGCGGCGGCGAGCGCGGCCTGACGCGCTTCGTCCAGCGGATAATTGCGCAAGCTGAGCGCGGTGAGCACGCACAGCAGGATCGGCCCGCCGATGAACAGCGCCGAGAGCGTGCCCAGCGCTTGCGGCGAATTGGTTGCGCCGCTGGTGGCGTCGAAACCGGCGAGGCCGAGGATGGCGTAGGTGATGGGGCCCGCGGCGACGCCGAGTTTCGAGGTCGTCATCAGGAGGCCGAAATAGAGCCCCGAGCGGCGCGCGCCCGTCATCAGCTCGTCTTCATCCACCACGTCCGCCATCAGCGTGCGCGTCAGCAGCACGCCCCCGCCTTGCGATAGGCCGGCGATGGCCATGAACGGCGCCGCTATGCCAAAGTCGCCGCTCGGCAGCACCAGCAGAAACGCAGTGGTGATCGCGGTGTAGAGCATCGCCGCTTGCAGCGCGCGATGCTTGCCGAGTTTGCGCGCCGCGATCCACCAGATCGGCACGCCGGCGAGCCCGGCGAGGAAATAGATCGCCAGCAGCGTCTGCGACTCGCGCTCAAAGCCGAGCACAAATTGGAAGTACCAAAGAAACAGTCCGCCCGAGACGCCCTGCGCGATGCCGAGCAAAAGGTCCGGCAAAAGCACGCGCCGGCACATCGGATTTTTCATCAGCGTCTGGATGGTTTCGCGAAAGCCCATGTGCGGCTGCGGGGGATGGCGCTCCTCGCGCACCAGCAGCACCGCCATTAGCGTCGTCACCGGCAGCAGGAAGATCAGCGTCCAGCCCATCGCGTGCACGGCGGCTGCGTTATCGCCGCCGCCAGCCTGCACGACGTAGCCCGCGATCACCAGCATCAGCGCCTGGCCCACCATGCTCGCAGTCTGCACCGCGCCCAGCACATGCGTGCGCCCATGATAGGTGGGGATGAGTTCGCCCGCCCAGCCAAGATGGCCCACCATCATGGTGGCGTAGGCGAGGTACATGGCGAACACCGCCAGCCCGGCGATCCAGATGTTCACGCCCGCCGGCAGGCCGAGGAACACCACCCACATGAACAGCATGAGCGGCGGCGCCGCCAGCGCCAGCCAAAGCCTGCGCCGCCCGAACGAGGCATCGGTGCGGTCCTGCATGCCGCCAATGGCGGGATCGATGATGATGTCGAACAGGCGCGCGCCCAGGAAGATCGCGGTGACCGCCCAAAGCGGCACGCCAAGGTGCGAGGCGAAATAGGGCGGCAGGAAAATGATGACGGGCAGCGAGAGCGCCAGCAGCGGCCCCGCGGGCGCGGCGAAGGCGGCGACTTCCCAATTGGAAACCTTGCGCGCCGCGGGCGATGTTTGTGTCACGTTCCCTCCCGCCTTGCCGGCGCTGGAGGGCAGTGTTGACGAGCAAGCGGACGCGATCAACTGCTGCTTACGGCTGCGCGCGGCGGCTAAGCGCCGCCCGTCAGCCATCTGTCAGGCGCGGCGTGATGGATAGAGGGTGGCGCCCTTAGGCGCCGCGTACGGTTTTCGTAAGGAGAGGCAAGAGCCGCTCGTTCGCGGCGATGACCGCGCCTGTCTTGAGGAAATCGCCGCCGTCGATCTCTTTCACGAAGCCGCCCGCTTCGCGCACGATGATCGCGCCCGCGGCCACGTCCCAGGCCGAGAGGTTGCGCTCCCAGAAGCCGTCGAAGCGGCCTGCGGCCACGTACGCGAGATCGAGCGAGGCGGAACCGAAGCGGCGAATGCCGGCGGTGACCCCGATCACGCGCTCGCACTCTTCAAGGAATTGCTTGTGGCCGGGGCGCCCGTGCCAGGGCGTGCCCGTGGCGATCAGCGCATCACGCAGATCGGCGCGCGCGGCCACGCGCAAGCGGCGATCGTTGAGATAGGCGCCCGCGCCTTTCTCGGCCCAGAACAGCTCATCGCGCACCGGATTGTAAACCACGCCGGCCACGAGCACGCCTTCGCGCTCCAGCCCGATCGAGATGGCGAAGTGGGGGATGCCGTGCAGAAAATTCGAGGTGCCGTCGAGCGGATCGACGATCCAGCGATTGGTTTTATCGGTGCCCTCCACTTCGCCGCGCTCTTCCATCAGGAAGCCGTAGCCGGGGCGCGCCTTGGCGAGTTCCTCGTAGATCGTCTTCTCGGCCTTGAGGTCGGCGGCGGAGACGAAATCGCTCGGCCCCTTGCGGGAGACCTGCAGCTGCTCCACCTCGCCGAAATCGCGCGAAAGCGCGCGCGCGGCTTTGCGCGCGGCGGCGGTCATCACATTGATGAGGGCTGAGGTCTGGGCCATGCGGGGCGGGTGCTAGCAGCGGGGCGCCGGGCCGGCAAGGGCGGGCGCTGCGCAGGCGAGGCCGATCACGCCCCGTCGCCGCTGGCGCGCCAGCGCGCGAACCAATCCAGCGTCCGCTGCAGGGCGAGGCTTGCGGCGGCTTCGTTGTAATCGTGGCTTTGCTTGCGGCAGAAACCGTGCCCCGCGTCATAGATGTAGAGCGGGGTGTCCAGCGGGGCGGCGGCGCGGACTTGCTCGATCTCGGCGTGCGGGATCGAGGCGTCGCGCGCGCCGTAATGCAGCATGGTGGGCGCGCGCGGTGGCTGATCGAGCAGATTGATAATCAGCCGCCCGTAGAAGCACGCGGCTGCGCGCACGTTCGCGCACTGCGCCGCCGCCGCCCAGGCCGCGGCCCCGCCCCAGCAGAAGCCGGTGACGAACACCGGCTTGGGCAGCGCATCGATGGCGGCCTGCGTGTCGGCGATCACTTGCGCCCACGGCGTCGCCAATACCGCGTCGCGGCCCTTGGCGATCCCTTCGGCATTCACCTCGGCGATAAATTCCGGATCGATGCGGGCAAACATTGCTGGCGCGATGGAATCGTATCCGGCCGCGGCGAAGCGCTCGGTCATTTCCGCAATGTGGGGCGTCAGCCCGAAAATCTCTTGGATGACGACCACCCCGCCCTTGGCCGCGCCTTGCGCGCGATGGTGCAGCGCGGGAAGCGAAAAGCCGTCATGCGGGCTGATGAGCGAGATCATTTGAGCGGGCATCGGCTACTGGTCGCACAGGCGCGCCGTTCGGTCGAGGCCGGCGCGACCTAACGGGAAGTTGAGCAGGCGCCTGCTGGCGCGCACGCGCGGTTGGGATCATGCTCGGCGTTGATGAGAAGCCTCTGCGCCCTCGTGCTGCTGATCGGGTTTGCGTGCGCCGCGTCCGATGCGGGCGCCGAGTGCATTGTCCCGCCCGCGCTTGAGACCGTCGCCGTGCAGGAGGATGCGGCCGCCGCCGGCCAAACCCGCACGGATCGCCTTGGCCGCGTCGTGGCGCCGATGATGGTGAACGGGCAGGGGCCGTACCGCTTCATCGTGGATACTGGCGCCAATCGCTCCGTGGTGTCCGAGGGCTTGGCGGCGCGGCTGGGGTTGGCGGCGGTGGGCGAGGGCACGGTGCACAGCGTGCACGGCGCAACGCCGGCGCCGCTCGTGGCGGTGGAGTCGCTGCGCTACGGCAATCTCGAAGTGCCGGGCGACCAGGTGCCGATGCTGCAAGGCGCGATGCTGGCGGGCGAGCAGGGCTTGCTCGGCGTTGACGGCATGGCGGGCCGGCGCTTGCTGCTGAACTTCGATGATAATTGCATCGAGATACTTCCCTCCAATCGCGCGCCCCCGCTCGGCCGCGGCTGGACGCGCCTGCGCGGCGAACTCCGCTTCGGCAATCTTGTGGTGGTGGATGGGCGCATCAACGGCATGCGCGTCAATGTGCTGATCGACACCGGCTCGAACGTCTCGCTCGCCAACAATGCGCTGCATGCGGCGCTGGCGTCGCGCGTGCGCTTCAGCCGCGACGCGCAAGGCTATGGCCGCGCCTACACGGCCGGCGAGCCGGTCGTGCTCGACACTGCGATCGTTGTGCCCGATCTCAATATCGGCGAGCTCAACATGACGGACCTTTTGCTGTTCGTCGGTGATTTCCACGTGTTTTCACTGTGGGGGCTCGATCAAGAGCCTACCGTGCTGGTGGGCATGGATGTGATCTCGAAAGCGCGCGCGATGGCGATCGATTATCAGCGCGCCACGGTCTATTTCCGCCTCAGTAACCGCAATCGCGATGGCGCGCGCCTCTCGGATGATCAGTTATTGTTTAGGCAGCGCTGAACAGGCGCCCGCGCTCTGTCCATAACACGGCGGCGAGGCAGATTAGGCCCGCTAAGCTCAGCCCCAGCGCGAACGGCAGGGCGGTGCCGTCGAACCGATGCGCGATCAAAGTGGCGAGCGCCGCGCTGCCCATGCCGGTGAGCGCGCCATAGAGCGCCGCCGCCGAGCCCGCGGTGCGCCCCATTGGCTCCATCGCCAGCGCGTTGAAATTGCCGCCGAGAAAGCCGAA
This sequence comes from Terricaulis sp., assembly GCA_035444925.1. Lineage (GTDB taxonomy): Bacteria > Pseudomonadota > Alphaproteobacteria > Caulobacterales > Aquidulcibacteraceae > Vitreimonas. The sequence goes on from DAOMPU010000070.1 coordinate 6,647, forward strand.
CACGCCCAGCGTCAGCGAAAGCAGCGCCAGGAAGACCCAAAGGTTCGCGACGCCCGCGGCCACCGCGCCCGCCAGCAGCGCGGAAAAACAGATCATCACGATCAGCGCCGTGTGCGAAATGCGGCGCATGCCCAAACGCATCACGATGCGTGAATTGATGAAGGTCGAGCCGCTCATCACGATCGCCACCACCGCGAAGGCGAGCGGGAAGGCCGCGCCCAGGTGAAACACCTCGACGAACAATTGCTCGGAGGCGGTGATGTAGCCCATCAGACCAGCACTGATGAAGGTGGTGGCGGCCATGTAGCCGACGAATTGGCGTTCGCGCAGGGCGGCCCGATAGGCGCCTGCGATCGCGGCGGGGCGGAAGGGCGTGGCGTTCTCGGGGCGCAGCGTCTCCGGCAGGCGCAGCAGCGACCAAAGGAAAATGCCGATGGCGTAAAGCATCAACGCCGCGAAAATCCAGTGCCAAGGCCCGGCAAACAGAATGAGCTGGCCCACGCCCGGCGCCACGATGGGCACGATCATGAACACGGTCATCGCCATCGACATCACCTGCGCCATGCGCCGCCCCTGCGTGAGGTCGCGCACGACGGCCATGCTGACCACGCGCGAGGCGCCGGCGCCCACGCCTTGCAAGGCGCGCGCGGCGAGAAAAAGCTCAAAGCTTGGCGCGAACACGCTGAGGGCGGCGCCCACGATGAAGACGCCCATAGCGCAAAGCAGCACGGCGCGTCGCCCGAACGCGTCGGTCAGCGGGCCATAGACCAATTGGCTGACGCCGAAGCACGCCAGATAGATCGTGACGATGAATTGGCGGTCGTTCGGGTTGGCCAACGCGTATTCGGCGCCGATGTCCGGCAGGGCCGGCAGCATGATATCGATCGACATGGCGTTCAGCGCCGTGAGCGCCGCCACCATCGCCACCAATTCAAAGGTTGAGAGCGCGTCGGGGGAGACGCCCTCACGCATTGAAGCGGAAATGCATCACATCGCCTTCGCGGACGATGTAGTCCTTGCCCTCAAGCCGCATCTTGCCCGCTTCCTTGGCGCCGGTTTCGCCCTTGAAGGTGATGAAATCATCGTAGGAGATGGTTTCGGCGCGGATGAAGCCTTTTTCGAAATCGCCATGGATCACGCCCGCGGCCTGCGGGGCGGTCCAGCCCTTCTGGATGGTCCAGGCGCGCGCTTCCTTGGGGCCGACGGTGAAATAGGTTTGCAGGCCGAGCAGATCGTAGCCGGCATGGATGAGGCGCGAGAGGCCGGGCTCTTCGAGCCCCACAGTAGCCAGAAACTCGGCTTGCTCTTCATCGGCAAGCGCGGCGATCTCGGCTTCCAGCTGCGCGCAAATGATTACGCAGGCGGCGCTTTCGGCTTTGGCGCGTTCTTCCACGCGCGCGGTGTGCGCGTTGCCTTTGGCGGCGTCTTCTTCGTTGACGTTGCACACATAAAGCACAGGCAACGCGGTGAGGAGCTGCAGCATGGCGAAGGCTTTTTCTTCCTCCGGCGCGCGCTTGGTGAGGCGCGCGGGCTTGCCGTCTTCCAGTAACGCCTTGGCGCGCTGCACCAGCTCCAACGTCAGCTTGGCTTCCTTGTCGCCGCCCTTGGCCTTTTTCTCGAGGTTGGTGAGGCGCTTTTCGAGGCTTTCGAGGTCCGCCAGCATCAGCTCGGTTTCCACTGTTTCGAGATCGGCGATCGGATCGATGCGGCCTTCGACATGGGTGATGTCGTCATTCTCGAAGCAGCGCAGCACGTACGCGATGGCGTCGCACTCGCGGATGTTGGCCAGAAATTGATTGCCCAGCCCTTCGCCCTTGGAGGCGCCGCGCACGAGGCCGGCGATGTCCACGAAATTCATCCGCGTGGGGATGATCTCTTTCGAGCCGGCGATGGCGGCGAGTTTCGCGAGGCGCGGCTCGGGCATCGCCACTTCGCCCACATTGGGTTCGATGGTGCAGAACGGATAATTGGCCGCCTGCGCGGCCGCCGTTTTGGTCAGCGCGTTGAAGAGGGTGGACTTGCCGACATTCGGCAGGCCCACGATGCCGCATTTGAAACCCAACGTATTTCTCCCGGGATTTGCGCCCAGATAAACGCTTGCGCGCGCTTGCGCCACGCCCTGCGTCCATTTGTTGCGAAAGCGGAGTGATGCAGCCATCAGCTTGGCCCCTAGCGCGAACACATATACCCGAATCTGGTTATCCACATGACGGGAGGGCGTCATGGCGCGCTCGAAACTGCAATTCGATTGGTCCAGCGAAGATGCGCCGGACAATCTCGTGATGTTCGAGCCCGCGCTGGCGCGCCGCCGGCGGCTCGCCCAACAAGCCAAGGACGGCAAGAAGGCCCTCGAAATCGATCGCACCGGATCTGAGCGCCATTTGGAGCGCGCGGCAAAGCGGCTGCGCCATGTGAAGGCGGTGGATCGCATTCTCTATGTGCCGCACTGGGATATGGCCAAGGCCGAAGCAGCGATGCGGCGGGCGGGCGTGCGCGGGGCGGTCAGCAATCTGTGCGGCTCGCAGCGCAAGCGCGTGAAGCCGGGGCGCTAGTCCTCCGTTTCGCGCGGCTTGCGCGGATCGGCTTTGGGCGAGGGCGCAAGACGCATCACTTCGCCCTGATATTTTTCATCATCGCCGCGCGCCAGCATGGGCGCGGCGCGCGCGCAGGCGTCGAGCAATTTCTCCACCCATTCGTGCTCGGCCTTGGCGAAATCGCTCAGCACGTAATGATGCACGAGCTCTTTTTGGCCCGGATGCCCCACGCCGAGGCGTGCGCGGCGGAAGCCTTCGCCGATCGAAGACGCGATCATGGATCGGATGCCGTTATGGCCGGCCGCGCCGCCGCCGGTTTTCATGCGGAAGCGCCCGGGGGCAAGATCGATCTCATCGTAGAACACGACGACGTTGGGCGCGGAGAGTTTGTAGAAATTCGCCGCTTCGCCCACGGCGCGGCCGCTTTCGTTCATGTAGGTCTGCGGCTTTAGCAGCAGCGCGCGCGCGCCATCGATCTGGCCTTCGGCGATTTCGGCCTGAAATTTTTTCTTCCACGGCCCAAAGCC
>DAOMPU010000071.1:0-538 GCA_035444925.1 Terricaulis sp.
AGGAGGAGCTGGCGCTGCCGAGCCATATTCATGGCGCGGCCAACCCGAAAAGCTCCACCGGGCGCGTGGATGTGTTCACGCGGCTGATCACGGACGGCGCCACCTCGTTCGATTACATTCCCGCCGGCTATCATGGCCCGATGTGGGCCGAGATCAGCCCGTGCACGTTCTCGGTGCTGGTGCGCACGGGCACGCGGCTGAGCCAAGCGCGCCTGCGCCGCGGCGCGCTGAAGCCCACGCACGAAATCGATTTCACCATGGACCTCTCGCTCGAAGGCCCGGTCGGCTTTCGCGCCAAGCGCCATTCGGGCGTGATCGATGTGGATCGGATCGCGGCGTATGATCCGCGCGATTTCTGGGAGCCGATGGAGGCGCGGCAGGGGCGTGTCGTGCTCGATCCGGGGCAATTCTATATTTTCGCCTCGAAGGAAAACGTGCTGATCCCGCCCGACGAAGCCGCCGAAATGGCGCCGATCCGGCCGGAGCTGGGCGAGTTTCGCGCGCACTATGCCGGCTTCTTCGATCCGGGCTTTGGCGT
>DAOMPU010000071.1:548-9598 GCA_035444925.1 Terricaulis sp.
CGCTCACGCGATGTGCCGTTCTTCGTGGAAGACGGCCAGCCTGTCGGCAAGCTGGTGTTCGAGCGCTTGTCCGGCCCGGTGGAGCGGCTCTACGGCGAGGCGGGCTCCAATTATCAGGGGCAGGGCCTCAAGCTTTCGAAAAACTTTTCCAAATGGCGTTAGGGGATGCGCGCATGCTGAAACGGAATTTGGCGGCCGCCGCCGCCGCGCTGCTTTTGCTGGGTGCGTGCGCGAGCACCGAGGCGGAAGCGCCGCCGCCCGTGGCTGAGCCGGCGTTCGCGCCGGCGCTGTTCGTGGCGCGCGATGCGGATTCCACGATCTATCTTTACGGCACCATCCATATCCGCCGCCCTGGCGGCGATTGGGGCGGCGAAAACGCCAAGGCCGCGCTGGCTTCGGCCGAAGAATTGTGGACCGAGATGGCGCTAGGCGCCGCGACCGACGCTGAAGTGCAGCGTCTTGTGATCGCCAACGGGTTTGACGCGGCGCGCCCGCTCTCTTCGCGGCTGACTGAGGAAGAATTTGCGCGTTTTTCGGAAGTGGCGCAGCGCTTCGGCATGCCTGCGGCGAACCTCGATCCGATGCGCCCCTGGCTCGCGGCGCTGACGCTGACCATGCTGCCGATGCTGCAAGCAGGATATGATCCAAGCCAGGGCATTGATGAAGCCGTCAACACTGCGGCGGGCGAGGGCGTGGGCCGGCGCGCGTTCGAAACCGCCGAGCAGCAGATGGGCTTCTTCGCCAATCTGAGCGAGGAGGCGCAGATGCAATTCCTCCGCGAAGCCATCAATGAAGCCGATTCCGGCACGGCGATGCTGGATGAAATGTCGCTAGCTTGGGAGCGCGGCGATCTGGCCACGCTTGAGCGCATGGTGATCGATGAATTCAAAGCCGAAGCGCCCGAAGCGTACGATGTGATATTCACCCAGCGCAATCTGGCCTGGACCGAAGCGCTGATGGCCGAGCTTGAAGGCTCGGGCGTGGATTTCGTCGCCGTCGGCGCGGGGCACATGCTGGGTGAGGACGGCCTGGTGGCGCTGCTGCGCGCGCGCGGCGTTACAGTCGAACGCGTGCATTGATGCGCGCCGCGGAAGCCTCCGACATTCCAGCCATTCTGGCGCTGGTCGAAAGCGGCTTCCGGGGTGAAAGCGCAAAGCGCGGCTGGACGCACGAAGCCGATCTGCTCGGCGGCCAGCGCACGGACGCGCAAGCGGTGGGCGAGATGATCGCCGATCCGAGGCAGACCATGCTGCTGCTGGAAGAGGGCGGCGCGCTGCGCGGCTGCGTTTCCATCGCCGATAAGGGCGCGGGGCGCGCTTATCTTGGCATGTTGACGGTTTCGCCCGATTTGCAGGGCGCGGGCCTCGGCCGCAAGCTGGTGGACGGCGCCGAGCATTTCGCGCGCACCGAGCTGGGCGCGCGCGTCATGGAAATGACGGTGATCAAGCAGCGCGCCGAATTGGTGGCCTGGTATCTGCGCCATGGCTATGCCGATACCGGGCGCGAGGAGCCGTTTCCGCTGGACGATCCGCGCTTTGGTTTGCCCAAGACGCGCGATTTGGTGTTCGTGGTGCTGGCGAAGCCGCTATAGTCGGCGGCGGAACGCTTCGGTTCCGCCACGCGTTAGGGGCTCGCTATGACCCACCAAACCGTCACTCATTCAGATTCCAAGGCTGGCGCTGGCGCGGCCATGCTGTCGATCCTCGGCGCGGGCGCGCTCACGCTCTTGTGGGGCGCCTACACGCTGCTGATCGTGGTCGAGATTGGCATGCTGGGCACGCCATAAGCACGCTACGCGCCGGGCAGAACCAGGGACGCGCTGAAGCCGCGCGGCGTGCGGTTTTCCAGAACGAGGCGTCCGCCGTGGCCATCCGCAATCGCTTGCGCAATGGAAAGGCCAAGGCCGGCGCCGCTTGCATCGCTGCGCGCGGGATCGGCGCGGAAGAAGGGCTCGCTCAAGCGGCCGATCAGGTCGGTCGCCACGCCGGGGCCTTCATCCAAGACTTCCACCAAAGCTTCGCCGGCTTGGCTGCGGGTCACGCGCATCACGCCGCCGCCGCCATATTTGGCGGCGTTCTCCGCGAGATTGCGCAGCGCGCGGGCCACTTCGCTGGGGCGAATCTCCACCATCACCGGTTCGGGCGCTTCGGCTTTGATGTTGACGCCCATATCCTCCAACTCGCCGCACAAGGTGCGCGCGATCTCGGCAAGATCAACGCGTACGCGCTCTTCCTCGCTGGCCCCGGCGCGCGCGAGCGCGAGCGCTTGCTCGGTCAAGCGCTCCATTTCCTGCACCGGCCCCAGCAGGCGCTGGCGCAGCGCATCATCTTCGACCAGTTCCGCGCGCAGGCGCAGCGCGGTGATCGGCGTGCGCAAATCATGACTGAGCGCCCACAGCATTTGCCGCTGGCGGCTGAGCTGGCGGCCAAGGCGCGCGGCCATGGCGTTGAACGCGGTGGAGGCGCGGCGCACGTCCGCGGGGCCGCTCACCGGCGCGCTCACGTCCGTCTTGCCGGCGCCCAGCGCTTCGGCGGCGTCCGCAAGGCGGGCGAGCGGGCGCCCGATCTGGCGCGCAACGAGCGCGGCGCCCACGCCCACCAGCACAAGCGAGATCAGCCCGCCGACGACAACGCTGAAAGGCGGCCGGCGCGGGCCGGGCAGGCGCGCGCGCACGTTCAGCCAGCTGGTTTCATCAAGCCGCACGGAGATGTGCACTTCGGTGACCTGCTGGCGCGGCTCCTCCGGGCGCGCGCGATCGCTGGGGAAGGGGCCCTCCTCGCGGTGCACGCGCCAGCGGCGCAGGGGCGCGTCGGCCAGGCGGGCGACGGCGTGCGTTTCCGCGCCGTCCAAAGCGGCCGAAACCCCGCGCGCGATGCGCCGGGCGGGGCCAGGGGCCGCGCCGCTCGGGGTTTCGGCGGAATCTTCGACGCGGTAGCGCAGCGAATAGTCGCGAATTTGATTGGCGATGCCTGCGCGCGCCTGCGGCGGCGCTTCGCGCAGGCGCTCGGCGGTATAGACGATGCGATCGATCGCCACGTTCTCGACCGCGCGCCGCAGCGCCGCGCCGCGTTCGTTGGCGTAGAGCGCGAACGCGAGCGCGTAGGAAAGCGCAACCGCGATCAGCGTGACCAGCACGAGCCGGCCGGTCAGCGTGTTCAGGAGGTTAGTTCTCACGCCTTTTCCACCGGCGCGGTGAACACGTAGCCGCCGCCCCAAACCGTCTTGATCAGTCTTGGCGTGCGCGCGTCGGCCTCGATCTTGCGGCGCAGGCGGCTGACTTGGGTATCGACCGCGCGGTCGAATACTTCAGCGCCGCGATCGAACGCGAGATCAAGCAATTGATCGCGCGTCAGCACGATTTTCGGGCGCTGCAGGAAGGTCATCAGCAGGCGATATTCGCCGGTGGAAAGCTCATGCGTTTCGCCGCCGTCATCCACCAATTCACGCTCGGCCACCTTAAGCGTCCAGCGATCGAAGCGCAGCGCTTCGCCCGAGGGGGCCTGCGCATCGGGCGGCATGGCGTGCGTGCGGCGCAGCACCGCATCGATGCGCGCCAGGAGCTCGCGCGGGTTGAACGGCTTGACCACATAATCATCGGCGCCGACTTCGAGGCCGATAATCCGGTCCAGCTCCTCGGCGCGGGCCGAAAGCAGGATCACCGGGATCTGATTGGCCTCGCGGATGAACCGGCACAGCGAAAGCCCGTCCTCGCCCGGCATCATGATGTCGAGGATCACGAGGTCGATCCGGTTTTCCTTGATCGCCTTGCGCGCCGTTTCGGCGTTTTCCACGGCGCTCGCTCGCCGGCCGTTCTTCTTGAGGAACTGGGCCAGCGACTCGCGGATTTCGCGGTGATCGTCCACGACCAGAATGTGCGGATCGTCCGGGGTCATGGCTTCCCATGTGCGCCGGGGCGGGGCAAAAATCTACCGAGCGCGCGTTTCGACTTTGTGCCAAAGCTTGGCAAGGCCGCTTCGGCGACACACTTAGGCAAGAACTAGGCGGGGCTTCGCCACACGGGCGCCGCAACAGGCCGGCATTTGGGACGGCGAACCGAGGGGAATTTCATGAAGGCAGCGTCTTTGGCCGCGGGCATTTTGGCGGCGGCGGCTTTGGCGGCGTGCGGCACGTCAGGCGGAGGGCCGCGCGCCGAGCCGGTGCGCGCGCTGATGTCGGCCGATGTGATGGTGTTCGTCAGCTTCGATGCCGACGGCGATCTCAGCGTCACCGAAGCGGAGATGAATGCGGGTTTGCCGCGCGAATTTTCGCGCGCCGATACAAATGGCGACGGCCAGCTGCAGCCGATCGAATTCCAGAATTGGGCGAACGCCGCTTTGGGCGGCGGGCAAATCGGCCCGTTCCGCCTGGACTTTGACCGCAACGTGGACAATTTGATCACGCGCGAGGAATTCGAAGCCGAATTCCGCGCCCGCTTCTCGGATTACGACACGGACGAAAACGGCGCCATCTCGCGCCCGGAATTCGTGCGTCTCGTTGGCCAGGCGCGCCCGCCGCGCCAGCCGCGCTTGGTGGACGGGCGGCCGAACGACTGAAAAGTCTGGTCACGAAAAAGTGCAGCGCGGAAAAGCGCGCGACAAAAATCGTACCTATATGTTGTTCATCGGCGCTCGCCCCTCCCTCGCGGCGCCGGTTGAGGGTTCCGCCGCTTCCCCCCCCCCGCCGGCGCGAACCAGGCAAAGAGCGGCCGGCGCCTCCTCCCCGAGCGCCGGCCGCTTATTTTTTGCGTTAATGCAGAGCGCGCGCCGACAAACTTTGTCGCAAGGGCGACGAACGCGCGAAAAGCGCCACGTTTAAAGCATCGCTCCAAGGCCGGCGAGGAGGGCCTGTAGGAGACCCCCATGCGTAAGACGACTTTACTAGCCGCCATCGGGTTCGCCGCGCTCACGGGCGCTGCTGGGCTGGCCGTGGCGCAAGATCAATCGCAGCCTGAGCGCCCGCGCGGCGTCATGGCGATGGACGCCAATAGCGACGGCGTGGTGACGCGTCAGGAGTTTGACGCCGCTCGCGCCGCCAATTTCGCGCGGCTCGACGCGGATAATAACGGCCAGCTGACGCGCGAAGAAATGCGCGGGCAGCGCGGCCATCGCGGCGGCCATCGCGGCGCGCACCTTCAGCGCGCGGACGCCAATAATGACGGCAATATCACCCGCGAGGAATTCCTCGCCCGCCCGAACGCCATGTTCGCGCGCCTGGACGCCAACAATGACGGGATCATCTCCGCTGACGAGCGCCCGCAGCGCCCGCAACGCGCCGAAGGCCAGCAACGGCGCGAGCGGCCCAATTTCGACGCCAACAATGATCGCCAGATCTCGCGCGCCGAATGGGATCAGATGGGCGCCGCCATGTTCCAGCGGCTCGATGTCAACAATGACGGGCGCGTGACGCAGGAAGAAGCGCAAACCCGCCGCGGGCCCCGCCCGGCGCAGTAACTGACTGCGTAACTAACTCGAGCGCGCGGCCGGGGAGGGCCCCGGCCGCGCTGCTTCGGGGGGAATGGGCTTGCCCTTTTTGCGGGCCGGGCCAAGTGAGGAAACGTTATGCTCGCCGCTTTGAAGCAGAATGCGCAGGATTTGTGGGCCAAGCGGCCCGGGCTTTTGCGCGGGCGCAATCTGGCGCTGACCGGAGGCGGCGCAGCCGTGGTGCTGATCGGCGCCTGGATGCTGCTGAGCGGCGACGACGACTCGGACGCTTATCGCACCGCGCCGGTCGATCGCGGCGCCATCGTGCGCGTGGTCAGCGCCACCGGCACGCTGCAGCCGCTGGTTTCGGCCAATGTGGGCTCCACAGTTTCCGGGCCGGTGCGCGACGTGCTGGTGGATTTCAACAGCCAGGTGCGCGCCGGCCAAGTGCTCGCGCGGCTTGACCCGACGCCGTTCCAACAGCGCATCGTGCAAGCGCAAGCGTCGCTCGCGCAGGCGCAAGCGCAGGCGGCGGTGGCCGATTCCGATTATCAACGTTACGTTCTGCTGCAGCAGCGCGGGTTTGCTTCCGAACAATTGATGGCCCAGCAGCGCGCAGCGCGCGATACGGCGCGCGCCGCGGTGGCGCAGGCGGCGGCGCAAGTGGCCACCGCGCGCACCGATCTGGAGCGCAGCGTCATCACTTCGCCGATCGACGGCGTGGTGGTGGATCGCCAGGTTAACGTGGGCCAATCGGTCGCCGCCAGCTTGCAGGCGCCGACGCTGTTCATCATTGCGCAGGATCTTTCGCGCCTGCAGGCCAACATCACGGTGGATGAAGCCGATATCGGCGAAGTGCGCGAAGGCATGGACGTGCGCTTCACCGTCGATGCGTTTCCCGATCGCCAGTTCGAAGGCCGCGTCAGCCAAGTGCGCCAGCAGGGCGTCGCTGAATCCGGCGTCGTCAGCTACACCGTGGTGGTGGAGGCCGATAACCCAGGGCGCCAATTGCTGCCGGGCATGACGGCGAATGCCGAGATCGTGCTGGAAGAGCGTCAGGACGTGCTGCGCGTTTCCAACAATGCGCTGCGTTTCCGGCCGGTGGATGAGGCGCTCGCGGCGCGCGGGCAGGCGCTGGCGTCCGACAATTCGGGCGCGGCGGCGCAACGCGGCCAACGCGGGGGTCAACGTGGCCAGCGCGGCGGCCAAGGCGCCGGGCGCGGCGCCGAGCAATTGACCGAAGCGCTTGAGCTGACCCCCGAACAGCAAGCGACCGCGCGCCAAGCGTTCCAAACCGCGATGGAAGGTGCGCGGGGCGCCGGCGGCGGCGATCGCCGCGCCATGATGCGCCAGGTGCGCGAAGCCGCGATCCGCGCGCTTGAGCCGAGCTTGAGCGAACGTCAGCAGGAATTGCTTGCGCAGCTGCGCCAGGGCGGCGGCCCGCGTGCGGAAGTGCGCCGTCAGGCGGTGGTCTGGGTGCTGCGCAACAACCGGCCGCTGCCGGTGCAGGTTGAAATCGGCGTGGCCGATAACGGCTACACGCTGGTCCACAGCGGCCTCAGCGAAGGCGATCAGGTAATCATCGGCGGCGGCCCGCAGGCGCAAGGCGGCCAGCAAAACCGCAGCCCGCTCGGCGGCGGCGGGCGCGGCGGCGTGCGTATTCGGGGCGGGTGATGACAAACCTGATCGAAGCCGCAACGCTGACCAAGCTCTACCGGATGGGCGAAGAAACCGTGCGCGCGCTGGATGGCGTGAGCTTCACCATTCCGCGCGGCGATTATTGCGCCATCGTCGGCCCTTCAGGCTCGGGCAAATCCACGCTGATGAACATCATCGGCGGCCTGGATACGCCCACCAGCGGGCGCATCGTCATCGACGGCGCGGACATCGCCACGCTGGACGATACGGGCCTCGCCACCTTCCGCAACCGCACTATCGGTTTCATCTTTCAGAGCTTCAATCTGCTGGCGCGGCAGACCGCGCTAGAGAATGTCGAGCTGCCGATGATCTATGCCGGCGTGCTGCCGCAAGAGCGGCGCGCGCGTGCGGGGGAATTGCTGGCGCGCGTGGGCCTTGGCCAGCGGCTCGATCACCGGCCCACGCAGCTTTCGGGCGGCCAGCAGCAGCGCGTCGCGATCGCCCGCGCGCTTGCCGGCAAGCCTGCGTTGCTGCTGGCCGACGAACCCACCGGCGCGCTCGATACGCAGACCGGCAAAGACATCATGGCGCTGTTTGAAGAGCTGAACGGCGAAGGCGTCACCATCGTCATCGTCACGCACGATCATGATGTCGCCGCTGCCGCCAAGCGCACCATCGAAATGCGCGACGGCCACATCGTTTCCGACAAGCAGAACGTGAGAATTCGCCATGATGCGCACGTCTGATCTCGTCGCCAGCGCCGGGCGGGCGCTGCGGGCCAACCCGATGCGCTCGGCGCTGACGGCGCTCGGCGTCATTATTGGCGTGGCCTCCGTCGTCGCCATGGTGGCGCTCGGCTCGGGCGCGCAGGCGCAGGTGGAGCGCTCGATCGCCAGCCTTGGCTCCAATCTGCTCATCATCGTTCCCGGCGCGCAGCGCAGCGGGGGCGGGGTGCGCGGGCAGGCGGGCGGCGGCATGGGCTGGGATTCGCTGACGCTCGCGGATGCGGAAGCCATCACCGAGCAGGTCGATGGCGTGATCGCGGTCGCGCCTTCGCAGCGCGCGCGCACGCAGGTGATCGCCAGCGGCCTGAACTGGAACCCGCAGGTGGAAGGCGTGACGCCGGAATATCTTGTCGCGCGCGATTGGAGCATCGCCCAAGGGCGCATGTTCGACGATACGGAGGAACGCCAGGCCCGCCGCGTCGTCGTGCTGGGCGCCACGGTGGCGCGCGAGCTGTTTCCGAACGTCGATCCGGTCGGTGAAACGGTGCGCATGAATGGCGGCGCTTACGAAGTGATCGGCGTCTTGTCCTCCAAAGGCCAGTCCGGCTTCGGCATGGACCAGGACGATATCGTCCTCGCGCCGTTGACGACCGTCAAAAGGCGCGTGTCAGGGCGCCAACGCCGCGCCGATACGGTGAGCCAAATTTCCGTCAAAGCCGCCAACGAGGATGCGCTGCCGGCGGTTGAGCGGCAGGTCACCGAGCTGCTGCGCCAGCGCCACCGCACGGTGGAAGGCGAAGACGATTTCACCGTGCAGAATCTGAGCTCCATCACCGAAACGGCGGCGCAGACCACGCAGGTGTTCACCTATCTCCTTGGGGGAATCTCGGCGGTGTCGCTGCTTGTCGGTGGTATCGGGATCATGAACATCATGCTGGTTTCGGTGACGGAGCGGACGCGCGAGATCGGCTTGCGCAAGGCTTTAGGCGCCCGTCAGAGCGACATTCTGCATCAGTTCGGGCTGGAGGCGGTGACGCTATCGGTTGCGGGAGGGATTGTCGGCCTCGCGCTCGGTGTTTTGGGCGCCTGGTTAATGACGTCTTTATTTAATCTGCCGTTGGTAATCGCACCGCAGAACGCGATTCTCGCCATCGGCTTTTCAGGGCTCGTCGGCGTGATGTTCGGCGCCTACCCGGCCTGGCGCGCGGCGAAGCTCGATCCGATCGAGGCGCTGCGGCGGGAATGAGGATGAAGAACGCGATGCGCA
>DAOMPU010000072.1:0-1747 GCA_035444925.1 Terricaulis sp.
TGGTGCCTGGGGCCGGAATCGAACCAGCGACACGCGGATTTTCAATCCGCTGCTCTACCAACTGAGCTACCCAGGCGGGCCGGCCGCCGCGGCGCCCGAAAAGGGGCCCCGGCGCGGAGCGAGGGTCTATAGCGGCGCCGCCCGGCGCTGTCCACGCCCGTTCGCCCTTGCCTCTTGCGCCGCGGGAACGAACATTACGGGCAGGGACTTGTAGAGCGGGGGCGAGGCCTCGCCTGGAGGGATTCATTTTGTGCACGCATGACCATGGCGCCGCGGGCGCCGCGCCCACCCTTGTGGATATCTCCAAGCTCGACCGGCGGCGCCTTCTGCGGGGGCTTGCGGGAGGGACGCTTCTGGTCGTCGCCGGCTGCGCCACCAACCCGGAAACGGGCCGAAGCCAGTTGATCCTGATCGATGACGCCCAGCTCCAGCAGGCTTCGCTCACCGCCTGGGCCGAGATGCGCCAGCAGACCCGCGCCTGGAATAATTCCGCCGCGCAGCGCCGGCTTGAAACGATCGGCCGCCGCATCGTCAACGCCGCCGGCCGCGGGGGCCAAAGCTGGGAATTCGTGCTGTTCGACAGCCCGGATTTGAACGCTTTTGTGCTGCCGGGCGGGCAAGTGGGCTTCTATCGCGGCCTCTATGAACTCTGCGAGCGCGACGATTGGATCGCCACCATCCTCGGCCACGAAGTGGGCCATGTCACCGGCCGCCACGCCGCCGAGCGCTATAGCCGCGACGCTGCGACGCAAGCGGGGCTCCAGGCTGCGGGCGCTGTAACGGATAACCAGCTCGCCATGGCCGCGCTCGGCCTCGGCGCGCAATTTGGGCTTCAGCTGCCCTTCTCCCGCGACCAGGAATCGGAGGCCGACATCCTCGGCCTGCGCTACATGCGCGATGCGGGCTATGATGTGCGCCAGGCGATCCCGCTCTGGCAGGCCATGGCCTCCCGCGGGGGCGCGCGCCAGCCCGAATTCCTCTCCACTCACCCCGATCCGGCCAACCGGATCGAGCGTATCCGCGCCTATATCAATCAGCAGGGCTGGGGGCCGGCTTAAGCCGCCTTGCTTCCGGGGAGGCGCGAGGCTAGCTTCCGCGCCCTCTGTGAAGGGCCGCCTTAGCTCAGTTGGTTAGAGCACTGGTTTGTGGAACCAGGGGTCCCCGGTTCGAGCCCGGGAGGCGGTACCATCGACGCGAACTTCCGCAGCGCCCATGCCCGATACGCCGCGCACGCCGCGCGGGCGGCAGGCTATGCTTTCCGCTCTCTCGATGGCCAAGATGGCTACCTCTTCGAAATCCGCGACGGCGCCCGATCGGCCGTGTTCGCCGCGGGGGCGGGCGTGCCGTACGCGCTGAACGATGCGCGCGCCGCGAGCCTTGCGCGCGACAAGGCGTTTTGCGCGGCGGCGTTCGCCGAGGCTGGCGTGGCCACGTTGCCGGGGCGGATGTTTTTCGTCACCAAACGCTGGGCCGAGATGCGCGGGCCGGGGCGCGAGCCGGAAGATGCCTTGGCGTACGCCGAAGGCACGGCCTATCCGCTTTTCTGCAAGCCGATCTCGGGTTCGAACGGGCTCTACGCCGAGGTGATCGCCGACGCGCCGGCGTTCGCCGATTACATGGCGCGCGTGGCGCGGGAGCATTTCGCGATTCTCATTCAGCCCTTCGTGCAGGGCGATGAATATCGCGTGTTCGTGCTGCAGGGGCGTGCGCTTTTCACCTATCGCAAGCACTTGCCGCGCATCGTGGG
>DAOMPU010000072.1:1847-9568 GCA_035444925.1 Terricaulis sp.
GTGATTGAGGTGAATTCCAATCCGATGATCGCCACGCTTGAAGATCATGGCCGCTGGGATTTGATCGAGCTGATATGGCGCGCGAATTTCGAGGCGGCGCTCAAATGAAAGCCTGGCGCGTTCCGTACCCGAAGTTTGGCGAGGGGCCGGGGCTTGCGCGCGTGGCGGCGGCGGCGCGGCGGCTGGGGCTTGATCTTACGCGTTTTGGCGAAGCAGGCGCGGTGATCGTCGGCTCCAACGGCAAGGGCTCCACCGCTTCGATGTGCGCGGCGCTGTTGCAGCAGGCGCGCGGCCCGGTGGGGCTGTTCACGTCGCCGCACTTGCTTGACCTGAACGAGCGCTTTCGCGTCGATGGCGAGGATATCTGCGACGATGAACTCGCCCGCCATTGGGCGCGCGTTGAAGGCGCTATCGCCCGCGAGGGGCTCGCGGCGCGCATCGGCGCGTTCGAGTTTCTTTTCCTTATCGCCGCCGATTGGTTCGCCGCGCGCGGCTGCGCGCACACGGTGTGGGAAGCGGGCATTGGCGGACGGCTCGATCCGGTAAAATTGATCGCGGCGCGGCGCGTGGCGCTGACGTCGCTTGATCTTGAGCACACGGCGCTGCTGGGCGAGACGCTCGAAGCCATCGCGCGCGAAAAAATTGACGCCGCGCCGGAAGGCGCGGCGCTGTTCTTCACCGAGACGCCGATCCGCGCTGAAATACAATCCTATTGCGCCGCGCGCGGCGTGCGCGCGTATTTCATTGCGCCGGCGCCTGAAGCGCCCCTCGCGGGGGCGCACCAGCGCGCGAACGCCGCACTCGCCATCGCGCTCGCGCGTGATCTTGCTCCGCTGAGCGATGCGGCAGTGGCGGCCGGCCTTGCGGCGACGCGCTGGCCCGGGCGCCTTGAGGTGCTGCAGCGCGAACCGCTGCTCGTCATTGATGTGGGGCACACGCCGGCAGGCGTGGCGGCCGCGCTTGAGGGGTTTTGCGCGCTTGCGGGCGATCGCCCTGCGACGCTGATCTGCGGCGCCTCGGCCGACAAGGATTGGGGCGCCATCATTGGCGCGCTCGCGCCAGGTTTCACGCGGATCATCACCGCCGCCGCGCGCCACAAGGGCGCGCCAGCCGGCGAAATCGCCCTGGCCGCGGCGCGCGCCAATCCAAGTGCGGAGATCGCGGCGGCCGAATCTGTCGCTGAAGCGCGCAAGCTGGCGCTGGCGGGAGCACGCGCAGGCGGCGCGATATATGTCGCCGGTGGATTATTTTTAGCCGCAGAGGCGCGCGCGCTTCACCTGGGGCGCGATCCTTCGAGCTTGCACTTCCTGTAACGCCTTCCTTTTGAGCGCGCGGCGCCGCTACAGTGCCAGCCGAGGGGAGCATGCCGAGAACCTTGTTCGAGCATCTGTCGCCCGATACGGGGGCCAAGCGCATTCTCGCGCTCGACGGGGGCGGCGTGAAAGGCCTCTTGTCGCTTGGCATGCTGAAAATGCTGGAGTCCGAACTGCGCGCCCGCGCCGGCGGCGACGAGGCGTTTCGGCTCTGCGACTATTACGATCTGATCGGGGGCACATCCACCGGCGCCATCATCGCCTCCGGCCTTGCCTTGGGCATGAGCGTGGATGAACTCACCGCGCTCTATGCGCGTTTGGGGCCGGACGTGTTCGGCGCATCGATCGGCGATGGCTATGTGCTGCAATCGCGGTTTGACTCCAAGCGGCTGCGCCGTGCGCTTACCGGCGTTTTGTCAACCCGCACCCTGGGATCGGAGGATCTGAAAACGGGCCTGGCGATTTTCGCCAAGCGGATCGACACCGGCTCGGCATGGGTGGTCACAAATCATCCGCTCGGCGCATATTACGATCCGCCCGAACATGGCGGCGTGTTTCCCAACAAGCGCTATCGCCTAGTGGATCTGGTGCTGGCCAGCGCCGCAGCGCCGACCTTCTTTGATGAAGTGGTGATCGACGTTGAATTCGATGAGCGCCGCCGGCCGATCCAGAAAGGGCTGTTCGTGGACGGCGCCGTCAGCGCCAACAACAATCCCAGCATGCAATTGCTGCTGCTGGCGCTGGAGCCGGCATATCGCTTCGGCTGGGCGCGCGGGGCCGATAAGCTGATGATGACCTCGATCGGAACAGGCGCGCGCCGCCCGCGCGTGGATGGGCGCGCCTTTCAGGGGCTTCCGCCCGGCTTCCGCGGCGCGCTCGCGCTGCGCGCGATGGTGTATGACACCCAGATGCAGGGCGTGATGATGATGCAGGCGCTGTCGCACCCGCACAAACCCTGGCGCATCAATTCGGAGATCGCCGATCAATCGGGCCTTTGCATCACCGGCGAGCCCTTGCTGGATTATCAGCGCATCGATGTCGCGCTCGACGTGAAGCCCAAGGCAAAAAGGCGCAGCGACCCGATCCCGCCGATGACGGCGCTTGAGCGGCTGATCGGCCGCGAACTCGAGGCCGACACGCTCAACGCCCTTGATCTTATGGACAATGGCGATCCGAAGAATCTCAACCTGCTGCTTGAAGTGGGGCTTGCGGCGGGGCGCGCTTATGTCGATAGCGAATACCCCAACCCCCGTTTCGATTTGCCCGAGTGGCGGAGCCATTCTTGAGCACACCCCGCACGCTGATCGTCGCCGTCACTGGCCATCGGCTCAACCAATTGCCGGAAGCCGAGCGCCCGCGCATCCAACAGGAAATTGCGCGTTGCCTTGACGAAGCCGAGCGTGCGGCGCGCGCGGCCACGGGCGCGCCAGCGCGCTGTGTTCTGCACTCGGCCATCGCCGAGGGCGCCGATCGCTACGCCGCCGATGCGGCGCTCGCGCGCGGCTGGCGCCTGGTCACGCCGCTGCCGTTTTCGGTGGAGCGCTACGAAGAGGATTTCCCCGATCAGGAGTCCAAGGAGCACTATCAGCGCCTGCTTTGGGCCTCGCGCCGCGTGCTGCCGGTTTCCGAGGAATTGGTGGAGAAGGTTGGCGGCGGGGGCGCAGCGCCGTACGCCGCTGTCGGCCGTGCGCTGATCGAGAAAGCTGATATTTTGCTGTGCGTTTGGAATGGGCTGCCGCCCAAAGGGCCGGGCGGCACTTCGGAAGTGGCGGCGCTCATGCTGGAGAAGGGCGGGCTGGTGCTTTGGATTCCGGCCGACGGCGGGGGCGCCAAACTGGTCGCGCCGGCGCCGCTGCCGCGGGCGAAGACATTTCGGCGCGCGTTGCACGAAGCGCTCGCCGCGCAATTTGAGCGCATCGCCCGCCCCGCGGAAATGCGCGTGGCATGAGGCGCGTCGTCATCGTCGGCGCCGGAATTGTGGGCCTCGCGTGCGCATGGCGTTTGGCGCGCGAGGGCGCGCGCGTGACCGTGCTGGAAGCCGATCCCGACGATCTGCATGTGTTCCGCGCCGCCGCCTCGGGCGCGGCCGCGGGCATGCTGGCGCCGTTTGATTCAGAGAGCAGCGCGCACAGCGAACTTGCGCTCGCTTCGTTTGATCTGTGGCGCGGCGAATTGCGCCCGTTGCTGCAGGAAAGCGTGCGGTTCGAGGGCGCTGTCATCGCCTGCGCGAGCGAGCGCGATATGGCGGCCCTGCAAGCGCGTGTGATGAGCCACGGCCGGCGCGCCGCGCCGCTTTCGCGTGGCCAGGCGGCGCGCAAGCTTGGCTTCGCCATCGATCACGCGCTCTCAGTCGCCGATGAAGGCGTGGCCGATCCGCTCTTGAGCATGGACACGCTGAAGCTTGAGCTCCGGCGCTTGGGCGTCACGCTGCTGCATGATCAGGACGTCGCCTCGGTCTCGCCGCATGAAGCACGCAGCTATTCTGGCGAGGTGTTTGAAGCCGATCGCGTGGTGCTGGCGCCGGGCGTCTGGGCGAACGCCGAGCTGGCCAACGCCGCGCCGGCGCTGCGGCATGTGCGGCCCGCCAAGGGGCACCTCGTCGCCGTGAAGCCGGCCAAGCCGCTGCAAACCACGCTGCACGCCCCAGGCTTTTACCTCACGCGGCGGCGCGAGGATGTGGTCCTCGGGGCGACGCTGCAGTTTGACCGCTATGAGCGCAACGTCGAACAAGCCGAGGTGCAAAAATTGCTCGACGCCGTGGAAGCGGCCGCACCGGGGGCGATCCAGCCTGCCGGGCGGGCCTGGGCGGGCATTCGCCCCATGTCGCCCGATGGCTGGCCTATGATAGGCGAGAGCCACGGAATGCTTGTGGCGGCCGGCCATTCGCGCAATGGCTGGTTGCTCGCGCCGATCACGGCGGAGATTATCAACGCTTACGTGTTCAACATGCCGATCCCACCCGCGTGGGCCGCGCTCGCCCCGCAGAGATTTGAATCATGACTTTCGCTATCGACCTCACAGAAGAGCAAAGCGCCATCAAGGCCGCCGTCGAGGACATCTGCGCCAAATACGACGATCATTACTGGCTGAAGACGGATGATACGGGAGATTTCCCCGAAGCCTTCGTGGCTGACATCGCCGCCGGCGGCTGGCTGGGCGTGGCCATGCCCGAGCGCTTCGGCGGCGCGGGGCTCGGCCTCACCGAAGCTGCGCTGATGATGCAGACGGTGGCGGCTTCCGGGGCAGGCTTCTCGGGCGCCAGCGCCATTCACCTCAACATTTTCGGCCTGATGCCGATCGTGAAATTCGGCACCGAAGAACAACAGGCGCGCTTCTTGCCGCCCGCGATCGACGGCACGGACAAAGCCTGCTTCGCCGTCACCGAGCCGAACTCAGGCCTCGACACCGCAAGCTTGGAGACGCGCGCTGAACGCACCAAGGACGGCTATCGCATCACGGGCCGCAAAATCTGGACGACGAACGCCCAGCGCGCGAACAAAATCCTGCTGATCGCCCGCACCACGCCGAAAGATCAGGCCAAGCGCCCAACCGATGGCCTCTCGCTTTTCTACGCCGATTTCGATCGCACGAAGATCGAAGCCAACCCGATCCCAAAAATGGGCCGCAAGGCGGTGGAGTGCAACACGCTCTTCATCGAAGACCTTGAAGTTTCCAACGCGGAGCTGATCGGCCAGGAAGGGCAGGGCTTTAAAATCCTTCTCTCCGGCCTCAATCCCGAGCGGGTTCTGTTTGCCGCTGAAGCGATTGGGCTGGGGCGCGCCGCGTTGGCGCGCGCCGCGCAATACGCAAAGGAGCGCGTCGTGTTCGGCCGCCCGATCGGCCAGAACCAAGGGGTGCAGCATCCGCTGGCGAAAGCGTGGGCGGAATTGGAGGCGGCGAACCTCTTGGCTTTCAAAGCGGCCGCGCTCTACGACGCAGGCCGCGAATGCGGCGCGGAGGCGAACGCCGCAAAATACCTCGGCGCCGAAGCGGGCTTCCGCGCCTGCGAATCCTCCGTGCTGGCGCATGGCGGGATGGGCTACGCGAAGGAGTATTTCGTGGAGCGCTATTTCCGCGAAGCGATGATCGCCCGCATCGCGCCGGTCAGCCGCGAGATGATATTGAACTTCATCGCCGAGCGCGTGTTGGGCCTGCCCAAGAGCTATTGATGAGCCGCAAGCCGGTCTTTTGGCCGCATTGCGCGCGCAGGCGGGCGGAGTAGGGCATGGGCGCATGAATATCGCCCGCGCCGCTTCCGCTTTGCACAAATGGCTCGCGCTGCTGGTGGGCGTGCAAATTCTATTCTGGGTCGCATCCGGCGCGTTCTTCGCGGTTTTCCCGATTGAGCAGGTGCGCAGCGAACATCGCATCGCAGAGCGCCACGAATCCGCGCCCGATCCAAGCATCCTGCGCGCGCCGGCTGACGTGGTGGCGCTGCTGCCCGAAGCGCCGATGCGCCTGACTTACGAGAATGACGCCGCGGGCCGCCCCGTTGCGCTGGCGGAGTTTCACGAGGGGCGCCCCGTCCTGATTGATCTTACCGATTGGCGTGTCGCCTCGCCGCTCACGGCCGAGGCCGCGCAAGCGATCGCGCACGTCTATGTGGCTGATAGTCCGCGCGTGCGCGAAGTGTGGCTCATCACGGAAGAAACGCCCGAATATCGCGGCATGCTCCCGGCCTGGCGCATCGCTTTTGACGACGCCGAGGGGCTGGCGGTTTATGTCGCCGCCGATACCGGGCGCGTGACCGCGCGGCGTTCTGATCTTTGGCGCGTCTATGATGCGCTCTGGGCGCTGCACATCATGGATTGGCGCGACCATGAGAATTTCAACAACGGCTTGCTGATCCTGGCCTCCTTCCTCGCGCTCGTGGTGGTAATCAGCGGCTTTGTTTTGGCGCCGTACCGGATGGGCTGGATGCGCCGGCGCGCGCGTTAAGTTCTGCTTTACAAAATCAGCGCAGCGCTGGGCCATGAGCAACGCGATTGCGCCAGCCGGCCCCGACGCGGTGCGCGCCGCCATCCAGCGCGCGGCCAACGCCACCGGCGTTGATTTTTCGCTCCTGGTCGAAACTGCGCGGCGCGAGAGCGCGTTCAACGCCAGCGCCAAGGCCAGCACCTCCTCGGCCACCGGGCTGTTTCAATTCATCGACAGCACCTGGCTCGACATGGTGCGCCGCCACGGCGCGCGCCACGGCCTCGGCGCGGAGGCGGCCGCGCTGCAAAACGGGGCCGATGCGGCGACGCGCCAACAGATTCTGGCGCTGCGCACCGATCCGGAGCTTTCCGCGCGCATGGCCGGCGAGCTCGCGCGCGAAAACGCCGCCGCTTTGACGCAGCGCCTCGGGCGCGCGCCCAGCGCGGGCGAGCTTTACGCGGCGCATGTCATGGGGCCGGCGGGTGCGGGTCGCCTGATCGAAGCCGCCGCGAATGGGGCGCCGAGCGCGGCGGCGATGTTTCCGCGCGAAGCGGCGGCCAATCGCGGGCTTTTCTACGCCAATGGCGAGCCGCGCTCAGCGCAGCAATTGCTGCAGCGCCTTTCGCTCGATGCGGGCGCCGCGATCAGCGCGCCGCGCGAGACGGGGCGGCTGGAATATGCGCGCGAGGATGGCGCGATGTCGCCGGCCTTGGCGCAGGCGCTGTTTGCCATGGCGCTGCTGCCGCTGTTGAACAACAACGAAGAAAGCGAGACACGCGATCCGTTGCGTGCGCTCGACGCGTATCGCCGCAGCGAAACCTAAGCGGCCGCACCGCTGGCGAACATCGCCTCGATTTCCGTTTCGCTATAACCTGCTTGCGCCAGCACCGCACGCGTATGCTCGCCAATACGCGGCGCTGGGCCTTTTGGGCCATCGTCGGCGCCGGGGAAGCGGACGGGCGCTGCGGGCGCGGTGAAGCCGGCGCCGTCATGCGCCGGTGTTTGCACCACGCAGCCCGCGGCCAGCGCTTGGGGATCGCGGATCGCTTCGGCGGCGGTCAGCACCGGCGCCCAGATCATCTGCTCGCCGTCCAGCGCGGCGGCGATCTCATCGAACGTGCGTGCGCCGAACGCTTCGTCCAGCAGCGCAACCAGCGCCGCGCCATGTTCGCGCCGCGCCTTGGAATTGGCGAAGCGGGGATCATCGATCAAATGCTCCACCCGCAAAGCGCGCGCGAACTTGGCCCAATCCTTTTCGCCGAGGCGCGTCAGCGTCGTCAGCCAATGGCCGTCCGAGGACTTCCAATAATTGATCAGCGGATTGGGCACTTCGGGGCGCGCGCGGTTCGAAGCAATGCGCCCGCGCACGTGCTGGATCGCAAAATCGGAGCTTGCGGCGTAATGGGCCGCGCGCAGCAGCGAGGCTTCCACCAAGCGGCCCTTGCCGGTGGCGTTGCGTTCATAAAGCGCCGCGAGAATTCCCGCCGCGAA
>DAOMPU010000073.1:0-9540 GCA_035444925.1 Terricaulis sp.
GGGCGGCCAGGGTTGAACAAGCGATTAACCATAACATTATAGGGCAAGGTCTTTCACAGCCCCCGGCCTGATTCCTCGTTTGCGGCCGGCCGATGCGCCTGTATCAACGAATCTGCGGGGGCGGGAGCGAACTTTGAGCTGGGATCCATACGCAGCATTAGGCATCGGGCGCTCCGCTACGGCGGATGACATCCGCCGCGCCTATCGCGCGCTCGCCAAGGAGCTGCACCCGGACGTGCGCCCCGGCGACAAGGCGGCGGAAGAGCGCTTCAAGCGCGCCACCGCCGCGTTCAACCTACTCTCCGATCCCACCACCAAAACCCGCTTCGACCGCGGCGAGATCGACGCCGACGGCAATGAGCGCATGGCTTATAGCCGCGGCCCCAGGCAAAACGCGCGCGCCCATGCGGGCGCGGGCGCCGGGCCCGGTTATGGCGGCTCAGGCCCCAATTATAGCGGCGGCCAAGGCGGGGCGGGCGCGGACGCGTTCGATCTCGGCGACATTTTCTCCGACCTGTTCGGTTCGGGCTTAGGCGGCGGGCGCGGCTATTCGCGCATGCGCGGGCGCGACATCCGCTTCACGCTCGACATCGACTTTCTGGACGCGGTGAACGGCGCCAAGCGCCGCATCGCGCTCTCCGAAGGGCGCACGCTCGATATTTCCATTCCCGCGGGCGTCGAAAGCGGCCAGGTGCTGCGCCTGAAGGCGCAGGGCGGGCCGGGCGTGCAGGGCGGGCCGGCGGGCGATGCGCTGGTGGAGCTTAAAGTGCGCCCCCACCCCTCGTTCCGCCGCGAAGGCCAGGACATCCACACCGATCTCAACATCTCGCTGACGGAAGCTGTGGAAGGCGCGCGCGTGCAGGCGCCCACCGTCAGCGGGCCGGTTTCGCTCACCATCCCGGCCGGCTCGAACACCGGCAAGGTGCTGCGCCTTAAGGGTAAAGGCGTGGGCGGGCAGGGCGATCAATTCGTGCGGATTTTGGTCATGCTGCCCGAGACGCCGGACGAAGAGCTTAGGAAATTCATCAAGAAATGGCCAAAGCGCGATTATCAGGCGCCTCGCCAGGGCGGCTAATTCGCTTGTTCAGGCCCCGTTCAGTGCGTTCCCTTTAGACGGGAATGGTCATGCGGTTCAAAACGCTTCTCCTCAGCGCCCTTCTGGCGAGCTTCGCGGCGGTCACGCCCGCGAGCGCGCAGAGCCGCGACCGCGTGTTTGAGCCCAATTGGGTGATGCCCGCCCAAGGGCGCGGCCAGGAACAGGAACGCGAAATTCGCCCGCTCCGCGAAGTGGTGAACGAATTGCGCAGCCAGTACGGCGGCGAGTACATCGCCCATCGCCTTGAGGACGGGGGGCGCCCCGTCTATGTGATCCGGTGGCGGATGCCCGATGGCCAGGTGCGCGATTTCCGCGTCAGCGCCTCACGTTAGGACGATTGCATGCGGGTGCTGGTGGTTGAGGACGACAAGAACCTGCGCGAGCAGCTGGCAGCCGCGCTCGGCGATGCGGGCTATAGCGTCGATACCGCCGACAACGGCGAGGACGGGCAGTTTCTGGGCGAAACCGAACCCTATGATCTCGCCATTCTCGATCTCGGCCTGCCGAAGATCGATGGGCTTTCGGTGCTGAAATTCTGGCGCAAGGAGGGGCGCTCGATGCCGGTGCTGATCCTCTCGGCGCGCGATCGCTGGAGCGAGAAGGTCGAAGGGCTCGATCTCGGCGCGCAGGATTACGTCACCAAGCCGTTCCACATGGGCGAATTGCTCGCGCGCGTGCGCGCCAATGTGCGCCGGCAGACCGAACACACGTCATCAGTGCTGGAAGTCGGCGAATTGCAGCTGAATTCCGCCACCGGGCAAGTCACCGTCGCCGGCGCGCCGGTGAAGCTGACGGCGTATCAATACAAGGTTCTCGACTATCTGATGCACCATGCCGGCCGCATCGTCTCACGCGCTGAGCTTACCGAAAAAATCTACGCCCAGGATCACGAGCGTGATTCCAACACGATCGAAGTGTTCATCGGCATCCTACGCCGCAAGGTGGGCGCCGATCGCATCATCACCGAAAAGGGCCTCGGCTATCGCCTGATCGATCCCGCGGCTGAAGCGTGAGCGAGCCGGGGGGCGCCGGGCGCTTTCAACGGCTGATCAGCCGCTCGCTCGCCGCGCGGCTTTTGACCATCGCCATCATCAGCGTGATCGGGCTGGTCATCGCGGGTTGGATTTCGCATGCGGCGTTCAACCGCCAGATGCTGCGGCTGCTGATCGATCCAGAACTTTCCACGGTGGCGGACAATCTGATCGGCAATGCGGGGCCGGGCCTGGAAGGCGAGATCGCGCTGCGCGATCTGCCCTACGACCCGCGTTACCTGCAGGCGCTGAGCGGGCGCTACTTCCAGATCGCGCGCATCCAGGAGGACGGCTTCCTCGACGTCCAGGTGATTTCGCCTTCGCTATATGACGTCACCATAACGCTTTTGCCGCAGCAGCAGGCGATTTTCACCGCGCCGAGCCCGCCGCTTGAAGCGATTTACCTCGACGTGCCGGGCCCCGATCAGGAGCCGCTGCGCGTGGTGGCGCGTGTCGCGGAAATTCCCGAACTGGAGGGGCGCTATCTTTTCATCGTCGGCGTCGCATCGCGCGATATTCTGGCGCCGGCCGCCAACATCGTGGGCGTGGCGTTCTCGGTGTTCGTGGCGTTCTGCGCTTTCATGGTGGCCGCGGCGACGATGCTGCAGGTGCGCTTCGGGCTTGCGCCACTGCACAAGCTGACGCGCGACATCGCCGATGTGCGCCGTGGCCAAAGCGAGCGCCTGGAAGGCGATTACCCCGCCGAATTGCAGCCGGTGGCGCAGGAGCTGAATGCGCTGGTGGATCACAACCGCGAAGTGGTCGAGCGCGCGCGCCGCCATGTGGGCAATCTTGCGCATGCGCTGAAAACGCCGATCGCGGTGCTGAAAAACGCCGCCGGCGAAGGCCAAAGCGACGATGCGGTGCTAAAGCAATCGATCGAGGAGATGGAGGGCTTTGTCGAGCGCCAGCTGCGCCGCGCGCGCGTGGCGGCGCGGGCCGAAGCGCGCTCGGGCGCGACCATCGCTTACCGCACGCCGGTGCTGCAAAACCTCGAAGACCTCGTCTTCATGATGGAGCAGAAATACGATCCGCAAAAAGCGATCGATATTTCCGTCGAGGCCGAGAGCGACGTGACCTTCCGCGGCGAGCGGGAGGATTTGCTCGAAATGGCCGCCAACCTGATCGACAACGCCTGCAAGTACGGCAAGAGCCAGGTGGCGGTGCGCCTGCTGCCGCCGTTCGATAGTGGCGGGCTGCTGGAAATCGTGGTCGAGGATGACGGGCCCGGCCTCTCGGATGAGGAGATCGCGCGTGTGATGGCGCGCGGCGAGCGTTTGGACGAGGCCGCACCCGGGCAGGGCCTCGGGCTTTCGATCCTCAAGGAAACCGTCGATCTCTATGCGGGGCAGCTGATTTTTGAGCGCGGCCAGTTGGGCGGGCTCAAAGCGCGGCTGTTATTGCCCGCAACGGACTGAGCACGATCTTGGACCGCCGGCGTGCCGGCACGGCGCGACATTTCAAGCATGGAGCGCGCGCCCCCTGGCGCGCATGCGAGGCGGGGGCCTCGTGCTCCAACTGGTCCAAGAAGGGCTGCGACGCCGCAGCGGTTTCGGGCAGGGCGGAAACCGGCTAGGCAGGCGCGGTGCTGAGTCAGCTCATCGTTCTCGTGTTTGCGGCGCTGATCACGCTGGCCGCGGCGATCTGGACGCTTCGCGCGTATCGCGAAGCGGGCGGGCGGCGCGCGCGCGGCAGCATGATGTTCGTAGGCGCGGTCGGGCTTGTGGCGCTCGGAGCTTATCTTGTGATGGGGCGGCCCGAATTGCCGGACGCCCCGTTCGCGGAGCGGCTGGCCGCGCTGAAGGAGCGCGATCGCGCCACCTACAATGGCGAAGAATGGCTCGCTTACCTCGCCGACGAGGCTAAGGCCGAGCCCGATAACGCCGCGCCGCTGTTTATGACTGGCCAGATTTATCTCGCGCATCGCCGCCCCGAGGAAGCGGCGCGCGCGTTTGACGCGGCGCTGCGGCGCGATCCGCTGCTTGTGCCGGCGTTGCTGGGGCTCGGCCGATCGCTGATGGCGATTGACGGCGGGACGATCTCGCCCGAAGCGCTGGCGGCGTTTCAGCAAGCGGCGGCGTTGGACGATGCCGATCCAACGCCCTGGCTTTACCAGGCGCTGGCGGCGATGGAGGCCGATAATGGCGCGGAGGCGCGCCGGTTTTGGGGTGAGGCGCATCGGCGCATGCGTGAGGATGACCCGCGCCGCGAAATGGCGCGCCGGTTCAGCCGCGGGGAGACTCAATAATGCGCCGTCGCGATCAACGCCTCATCATGATCGCCGCCGCCGGCGCGGTGCTGGTGCTGGCCATGACGCTGACCTTCATGGGCTTGCGTGACTCGGTGACCTATTTCGTCGCGCCCTCCGATCTCGCGGCGAAGGCGAGCGATGGGCGCGTGGTGCGTCTCGGCGGGCTGGTGGTCGAAGGCTCGATCGCGCGCGGTGGCGATGGGATCAACCAGTTTGAAGTGACGGACGGCGCGATGAGCGTGCTGGTGCGTTATGACGGGTTGTTGCCCGATCTGTTCCGCGAAGGCCAAGGCGTCGTCGCTGAAGGGCGCTGGACGCCCGGCGGCGCGTTTGAGGCCGAGCGCGTGCTGGCGCGCCACGACGAAAGCTACATGCCGCGCGAAGTCGCCGAAGCGCTGAAAGAGCGCGGCGAGTGGAAGGGCGATAGCCCGTGATCGCGGAGATCGGCGCTTATTGCGCAGCGCTCGCGCTGGCGCTTTCGCTGGCGCAAGGGCTGCTTGGCCTGCGCACGCGCGGGCGCGAGGCGCGCGCGGCGGCGGCGTCAGCCGCGGCGCAGGCCGCGGCGCTGCTGTGCATCATAGCCATGGCGTGCCTCATCATCGTGTTCGTGCGCTCTGATTTTTCCGTCAGCACGGTGGTGTCGCATTCGCACACCGATAAACCGCTGATCTACAAAATCGCCGGCGCGTGGGGAAACCACGAAGGCTCGATGCTGCTCTGGTGCGCCGTCTCGGCGCTGTTCGGCGCGCTCTATGCCGCCATGCGCGGGCCGCAGCGTTTGGGGCTTTGGTCAAAAGCGCTGGGCGTGCAGGGCTTCGTCACCGCGGGCGCGCTGATCTACACGCTGGTGCTGTCCAACCCGTTTGCACGGATTGATCCTGCGCCCTGGCAAGGGCTTGGGCTTAATCCGCTGCTGCAAGACCCCGCGCTCGCGGCGCATCCGCCGATGCTTTATCTGGGCTATGTGGGCCTCAGCATTCCGTTCTCGCTCGCGATCGCCGCCTTGATCGAAGGGCGCGCCGATCAGGCGTGGGCCAAGGCGCTGCGGCCTTGGACGCTGATCGCCTGGACTTGCCTCACGCTCGGCATCGGGCTCGGCTCCTATTGGGCGTATTATGAGCTTGGCTGGGGCGGCTGGTGGTTCTGGGATCCGGTCGAGAACGCGAGCTTCATGCCGTGGCTGATTGCGTGCGCGCTGATCCATTCCGCCATCGTCACCGAACGGCGCGGCTCGCTGGCGAGTTGGACCATTTTGCTCGCTATTCTCGGCTTCGGCTTTGCATTGCTTGGCACCTTCCTCGTGCGCTCTGGCGTGCTGACATCGGTGCATGCGTTCGCGGTCGATCCAAGCCGCGGCATTGCGGTCCTTGTGCTGCTGGCGATCGCGCTTGGCGTGGGCTTCACGCTCTACGCTTTACGCGCGCACAAATTGGCGCAGCCTTCGGGCTTCGCGGCGGTGAGCCGCGAAAGCATGCTGGTGTGGAATAATTTTGGGCTCGCGGTGGCCGCGGGCGTGGTGCTGATCGGCACGCTCTATCCGCTGTTAGTGGAGGCGGCAGGGGGCGGGCTCATCTCCGTCGGCCCGCCCTTCTTCAACATGACAGTGACGCCGGTGCTCGGCATTCTGTTCATTCTGCTGCCGCTCGGCCCGATGCTGACCTGGCGCGTGGGTGATGCGAAAGCGGCGATGAAGCGGCTTGCGCCGGCGGCGGCGCTGGCGGCGCTGACGTTCGCGTTGACGCTGTACTTCTCCGATTGGCGCATCATGCCGGCGGTGGGCCTCGCGATCGGCGCGTGGCTGGCAGCGGGCGGGCTGATCTATTTGTGGACGCGCGTGCAGCGCGGCGAAGGGCGCGTGCTGGCGAAGCTGGCGGTGCTGCCGCTCGCCGTCTGGTCGATGAGCGCGGCGCATATCGGCGCTGGCGTGCTGACCATCGGCGCGGTGGGCGAAACCGCGTTCCGCAGCGAACGCGCCGCCGCCATGGCGCCGGGCGAGAGCGTGGACTTCGCTGGCCGGCGCATCAGCTTGCTTGAAGTCGGCGTCGTTGAAGGGCCGAACTATTCGGCCACGCGCGCGAGCTTCCGCGTCGATACGCAAAGCCGCTCGGCGCCGCTTGCGGCGGAGCGGCGCGCTTATGTGGGCTCCAACATGCCGACCACAGAGGTCGGCATCCTCGGCGCGCTCGATGGCGATCTTTACATCGCGCTGGGCGAGCCGGTGCGCGATGCTCCGGGCACGTGGACGATCCGGCTCTATCATAACCCGATCGTGCAGCTGATTTTTGCCGGGGCGCTGATGATGGGGATCGGCGGGGCGCTCAGCCTTGTTTCGCTCGCGCGCAAGCGCCGGCGCGAGGCGGCGGCATGAATTGGCTGGCGATGATGTTCGCCGCGGCGATCGCGCCGGCGGCTTTGGGCGATCCGGCGCAGGAGGCGCGCGCGCTGGCGCTGGAGCGCGAAATCCGCTGCGTGCAGTGCGAGAACGAACCGATCGCGCAATCCACAGCCGAGATCGCGGGCGATATGCGCGCCCTGGTGCGCGAGCGGATCGCCGCAGGCGATAGCGACGGGGAAATCCGCAGTTTCTTTCGCGCCCGCTATGGGGATTTCGTCTTGTTCCGCCCGCCGCTGGA
Organism: Terricaulis sp.; assembly: GCA_035444925.1. GTDB lineage: Bacteria > Pseudomonadota > Alphaproteobacteria > Caulobacterales > Aquidulcibacteraceae > Vitreimonas. Next base: position 7,012 of record DAOMPU010000073.1, read on the forward strand.
TGGGCGCACATTGTTGCTCTGGCTTGCGCCGCTTTTGCTCGCGGGGGCGGGCGTTTGGGCCATGTTCCGCCTGCGCGCGGGCCAGGGCGCGCCCGCCGAAGGCGCCGAAGAGGACGAACGGTAAACGACCACCGAGCGCCTTTGTGCGACCGGCGAGGCCAAAAATGGCGCCCGGGCGCGCTCTTTTTCCCAACTTTGCCTCAAACCACCCTTACCCGGGCGGCCAGGGCGCGCTTAATAATGGGGGGCGAGAGGCTGCCTCCCCAATCCCAGCCGCGCCGCCGAAGGATGTTCAATGTCTGAAGCCGTCTTCGCAAAATATCTTCGCCGCACCGCCATCGCGGGCGCCGGCGCGCTCGCGCTGTTCGCCGGTTTCTCGGCGCCTGACTGGCTCTCGCGCGCTTCGGCGCAAGAAATCACGCCCTCGCGCGTGGCCCCGCCAGCCGGGGCGCCCATCAGCTTTGCCGATCTGATCGAGCGCGTGCGCCCGGCTGTGGTGTCGATCTCGGTGCGCCAGGCGCCCAACACCGCGCAAGGGCCGAGCCTTGAGGGCTTGCCGCCCGGTTTTGAAGAATTCTTCCGCGGCCGCCCGGGGCGCCCCGGCGGCCCAGCGCCCACCGCGCTCGGCTCTGGCTTCTTCATCGACCAGCAGGGCACGATCGTCACCAACCACCACGTCATCGCCGGCGCCGAAGAGATCACCATCCGCACCAGCGACGGGCGCGATCTCCAAGCCGACATCATAGGCTCTGACGAGCCGACCGACATCGCCGTGCTGCGCGTGCGCGGCGGCGGGCGCTTCCAATTCGTGACGTTCGATGATTCCAGCCACATCCGCGTGGGCGATTGGGTCGTGGCCGTGGGCAACCCCTTCGGCCTCGACGGCACCGCCACCGCCGGCATCGTCTCCGCGCTCGGCCGCCGCGACGCGGGCTCGACCGCCTACGTCGATTACGTGCAGATCGATGCGCCGATCAACCGCGGCAATTCCGGCGGGCCGACGTTCGATCTCAACGGCAACGTGATCGGCGTGAACAGTGCGATCTTCTCGCCCACGGGCGGCAGCGTCGGCATCGGCTTCGCCATCCCCGCCAGCACGGCGGCGCAAATCGTCGCCCAGCTGCAGCAGGGCGGGCGTGTTTCGCGCGGGTGGATCGGCGTGTCGATCCAGCCGCTCGATAACGACATGGCGCGCAGCCTCGGGCTCGACGAGCCGCGCGGCGCGCTGGTCGCGACGCTGGTGCCGGATGGGCCGGCCGCGCGCGCGGGCATCCAGCAAGGCGACGTGATCCTCACGCTCGACGGCCACCGCATCGAAGACAGCCGCGATCTCACCCAGCGCGTGGGCGCAACCGCGGTTGGCCGCGACTCGCGCGTTGAAGTGCTGCGCAACGGCCGGCGCCAGAACCTCACCATCCGCCTGCAGGAGCGCCCCTCCGAGCAGCAATTGGCGGCCACCACGCCGACGCCGCAAAACAACGCCACGCCTCAGCAGCAAACGCCGCAGGGCGGGGTGGCTTCGGCGGGCCTCGGCGTCACCGTGCGCCCGCTGACAGCGGAAGATCGCACGCGCCTTTCGCTGAGCGCCAACCAGGCGGGCCTGATGATCACGGCGGTCACGCCGGGCAGCGACGCGGCCGAGAAGGGCCTCAGCCCTGGCGACGCGATCCTGCAGGTGGATCGCGCCGCGGTGCCGACGGTGGCGCGCCTCAACGAATTGACGGCCGTGGCGCGCAGCGCCTCGCGCCCGGTGCTGCTGCAGGTCGGCACGCGCGCGGGCAATCGGTACGTCGCAGTCAATGTAGCCGCGGAGTGAGGGACGCCGCATGAGGGTATTGTTGGTCGAGGATGATCTGGACATGGCCGAGAGCATCAAAAGCTCTCTGGCCGGGGATGACCATTCGGTGGAAGTCGCCAATGACGGCGAACGCGGCGAGGCGCTCGCGCTCGACGGCGGCTATGATGTGATCGTGCTTGATCGCATGCTGCCCAAGAAGCTGGGCGTGCAGATCGTCAAAACGCTGCGCGAGAAGGGCGTCTCCACGCCTGTTCTCATCCTTTCGGCGCTGCATGATGAAGATCATCGCGTCGAGGGGCTGAACGCGGGGGCCAATGATTATCTCGGCAAGCCGTTTTCCACCCGCGAATTGCTCGCCCGCGTGCGCGCGCTGTGGAACGGGCGTGACCGGGAGCCGCAAACGCGCCTCGCCGTAGGCGATCTCGAGATGGACCTGCTGGCGCGCACGGTGAAGCGTTCGGGTAAGAAGCTTGATCTGCAGCCGCGCGAGTTTCGCCTGCTTGAGTATCTCATGCGCCATTCCGGGCAGACGGTGACGCGCAAGATGCTGCTGGAAAACGTGTGGGATTATCATTTCGATCCGCAAACGAACGTGATCGACGTCCACATCTCGCGCCTCCGGTCGAAGATTGACCGGGACTTTCCGCAAAGTCTTTTGCACACGGTGCGCGGGTCAGGCTATCGACTGGAGGCATGAGGCCGAGCCTCGCGCTTTTCCGCACCACCACGTT
>DAOMPU010000074.1:0-9456 GCA_035444925.1 Terricaulis sp.
GGGCGAGCCGAAATACGTCGCCGCCGCCGGCGCCGCGCGCGGGCTTGGCGGCGCCGTCGCCGATGGCGTCAAGCATGTAAAGCCGCCGCGCAACGTGCGCGAGACAGCGGTGTGGGCCGGCTGGGCCGCGGGCGCGGTGGTCGCCTCGCTGGTCGGCTTCTTTGTGTTCGTTACGTGGGGCATGCCCTCGACGGACGATCTCTGGGAAGCGCGCCAGGGCCAGTCGATCACCTTCCTCGATCGCAACGGCAACGTGATCTTGCGCGAAGGCGCGCAAAACGCCCCGCCGGTGCATCTCGATTCTCTGCCGCCTTATGTGGCCCAAGCGTTCATCGCCATCGAAGACAAGCGCTTCTACGACCATTGGGGCATCGATATTTCCGGCGTGATGCGCGCGGGCGCGGAGAATTTGCGCGCCGGGCGCGTGGTGCAAGGCGGCTCCACCATCACGCAGCAATTGGCCAAAAACCTTTTCCTCACCAACGATCGCGATTTCCGCCGCAAGGCGCAGGAAGCGGCGATGGCGCTGTGGCTGGAGCGGCGCTTCACCAAGGATGAAATCCTCGCGCTCTATCTCAGCCGCGTCTATTTCGGCGCCGGCGCCTATGGCATCGAAGCGGCGGCCGAGCGTTATTTCGATCGCCCCGCGCGCGAACTCACCTTGCTGCAATCGGCCGTGCTCGCGGGGCTGGTTAAAGCGCCCTCGCGCCTCAATCCGGCGCGCCAGGATATCGCCGCCGCGCGTGAGCGCGCCGAGCTGGTGCTCGCTGAAATGGTGGCGATGGGCTTTATCAGCGACGCGGAGCGCCAAGCCGCTGCACAGGAAGAACTCGTCGTCTCGCGCAAAAACCCAGCCGGGATTCTCGGCTATTATCGCGATTGGATCGACCCGCTGCTGCGCGACGTGATCGGCGATCAGCGCGACGACTTCGTGATCGAAACCACGCTCGACATCGCGGCCCAGCGCGCCGGCGCTGAAGCGGTGGAGTTCGTGCTCGCCGAACAAGGCGAGGAGCGCCGCGCCAGCCAAGGCGCGCTCTTGGCGATGGACGATACCGGCGGCGTGCGCGCCATGGTGGGCGGGCGCGATTACGATACAAGCCAATTCAACCGCACTTGGCAGGCGCGCCGTCAGCCGGGATCGGCGTTCAAGTTCTTCATTTACCTCGCGGCGATGGAGAATGGCTTGACGCCTTGGACCGTGCGCCAGGACGCACCGATCCGCATTCAAATCCCCGGCCAGCCCGATTGGACGCCGGGCAATTACACGCAGGAATATAACGGCTCTGTTTCACTGCAGACGGCTTGGGCGCAATCGTACAACACGGTGGCCATCCGCATCGCGCGCGAAGTGGGGCACACGCGCGTGATCGACGCGGCGCATCGCCTCGGCGTGCGCTCGCCGCTGCATAATTATCACTCGCTCGCGCTCGGCGCGCAGGAATTGACGATGATGGACCTCGCGCAATCCTATGGCGCGATGGCCAGCGGCGGCTATCGCGTTTACGCGCACGGCATCACCCGCATCCGCCGCGCCAACAGCAACGAAACCATGTGGAGCTGGCGCGCCCCCGATCGCGCCCGCGTTATCGAAGAACGCCCGCTGCGCTTCATGAACCAGATCATGCTGCGCACCGTCGAAGCCGGCACCGGCACGCGCGCGCGCATTGCAGGGCGCCAGATCGCCGGCAAAACCGGCACGACGAACGATTATCGCGACGCCTGGTTCATCGGCTTCACGCCGGGCTACGTCGCCGCGGTTTGGGTCGGCAATGACACGCCCTCGGTGATGGCGCGCGTCACCGGCGGCTCGCTGCCGGCGGAAATCTGGCATCGCTTCGCCGCCACCGCGCTGGAGAACGTGCCGGTGCGCGCGCTCGAGATGCCGACGGACGAAGATTTCGACATGGGCCCGCCCGATCCGGACGCGGTGCAGAGCGTCTCCGTCGTCGGCGCGCCCGTCGGCGCCGTGATCGGCGCGCCCGATGCGCCGGCCCCGCCGGACGACCAGGATCGCTCGCTGGACTTTGGCCCGGAAGGGTAACGTCCTTGGACCGCCGGCGTCTCGCCGGCCCTCCTTTGTGTCCTTTGTGAATCCTTCGCGCCCTTCGTGTTTTCAAGAGAACCACAAAGACACCAAGACATCACAAAGAGCACGAAGGGCCGGCGAGACGCCGGCGGTCCAAGAATTAGCGCGCCAGCCCCACGGCATGCAGCGCGCAGCCGTGCTCGTGCAGCCAATCGCGGCCGCGCTCGAATTCCGGCATCGCCCGGCGCACCAGCGCCCAGAATTTGCGCGAATGGTTCATCTCTCTGAGATGCGCCACTTCATGCGCAGCGAGATAATCGAGCACGTAAGGCGGCGCGAGGATCAGCCGCCACGAAAACGAAAGCACCCCGTCCACGGAGCACGAACCCCAGCGCGAGCGCAGCTCCTTCACCTGAATGCGTTCCGGCTTCACGCCGAGCGCAATCGCATGATGCGCCACGCGGTCGATAAGATCAGCCCGCGCTTGTTCTTTGAAGAAGCGCAGCAAGCGCGATTCAAACAGCGCCGGATCGGGCGCCGGCATGATGATGCGCGGCCACAAGCCGCCAGGCTCGACCCGCCCTTTGCCGCGCCCTTGCGCGCAGACCAATTCGTGATCCACCCCGCGCAGCGGCGCGAATGCGCCGGGCGTCAGCGAAATTCCGCGCGGCAGGCGCGCCAGCTCCGCCGCGATCCAGCCCGCGCGCTCGGCAGCGAATTGGGCGGCGTGCTTCAGATAACGCGCGCTCGGCGCGGTGGCGATCGCCTCGCGCCGGGTGGGGTCGATGCGCACCGAAACGTGGCGCGCGCGCGGGTTCACGATCAGGCGCACCGGCGCACGGCGCCCGTCGCCCGTTTCGATCTCAATATGACCCGGCTCGGTCTTTGGCCGCGAATCGAAGCGCATACGGAAGAATCTCACGGGGGACGGCTTTCGCTCAAGCGCGGCAGTCGGCAGTCGGATGAGCGCGGGCGCTCACAGCGGCCAATCACTTTCCGACTGCCGACTGCCGACTTACGACTGCCGCATCTTTCAATCGCCCACCACGCGCAGCTTGGCGCGGCGCACTTCGCCGCCGCCGCGCATGAAATCGCGCATGCGCGGATAAATTTCCGTGCGGAAGCGCCGGCCGGAGAACACCCCGTAATGGCCCACGCCCGGCTGGATGTAATCGCGGCGCATGTGCTCGGGGATGTTCACGCACAGCTCGTGCGCGGCCTGGGTTTGGCCGATGCCGGAAATATCGTCGTTCTCGCCTTCGACCGTCAGCAGCGCCGTCTTGGTGATCTTGGAGGGATCGACCTTCACGCCGCGATGCACCATCTGGCCCTTGGCCAGCGTATAATTCTGGAACACCTCTTCCAGCGTCTGAATGTAAAACTCTTCGCTAAGATCCATCACCGCGAGATATTCGTCGTAGAAGTCGCGGTGCTTCTCGGTGCTGTCGCCATCGCCCTTCACCAGATTCTGGAAGTACGAATAGTGTGCGTCCACGTGGCGCGACAAATTCATGCCCATGAAGCTGGCGAGTTGCAGGAAGCCTGGATAGACGCGCCGGAACGCGCCCGGATAAAGCCCCGGCACGGTGTGAATCATGTTCTGGCGGAACCAGTTGAGATCGCGCTCTTCGGCCAGTTTGTTTGGAATGGTCGGCGATTTGCGCGCATCGATCGGCGAACCCATGAACGTCATGGTCGCCGGCGCGCACGGGTCATCTTCCGCCGCCATCAGCGAAACCGCCGCCAGCACCAGCGGCCCCGGCTGGCACACCGCCACGATATGCGTGTCGGGCCCCAGTACGCGCAGCATCTCGATCACGTGGTCGATGTAATCGTGCAGATCGAAGCGCCCGGCCATCACCGGCACCATGCGCGCATCCGACCAGTCCGTGATGTAAACTTCATGCTCCGGCAAAAAGGCTGACACAGTATCGCGCAACAAGGTCGCGTAATGGCCCGACATCGGCGCCACGATCAGCACGCTGGGATCGGCGCGTTCGCCGCGCGCCTGTTCGAGCATGGCTTCATCGCGCGCAAAATGCAGCAAGCGGCACCACGGGCTTTGCCACACCACTTCCGGCTCCACCGGCACGGGCACGCCGTTCACATTCGTCGTCGGCAATTTCCAATCAGGCTTGCGGTAGCGGCGCGTCATCGACTCGAAGAGATCGGAAGCCGCCGCGGCAGTGCGCGCGATATCGGTGTCAGCAACCGGATTGAGCGGCGATCGCAGCATGCTCGATTGCATCAGCGCCGCCATGCGCAGCGGCGCCACTGAAAGATGCCCGAGTTCGTAAAGCGAATAGAGCATGCTCGCCCTTGCTTGCTGCGCCGCAACAACAACCGAGTGTGCCGCGCGTTCTGTTTCCAACAAGCTAAGGCGCCTCACAGGCGAAAAATGCTGCGGTGCAGCGCCCAGCCGAAAGTGAACGTAGTGTCAGCTACGCGGCTTGGGAAGTTTTTACTTCAGGGGTTATGGGAAGCGGCTGGCGGTTCCCGCTCCAGCCCGGCGGCAATACAGGCCGCGATCACCTCCGGCGGCGTCGGCGCCAGCGGGCTCATCGGATCGGCCGGGTTCTGCCGCCGCATGGTCGGCACCGCCACCCGGGTGCGCCAATTGCCGTCCATCACGTAGAGAAACGACGAATGATCCATCGTGTAGGCGCCGTCCGGCGCCCCCTCGATCGGCGCTTGGCGGGCATAGACTTGGAAGGCGCGCTGCGCCGCCTCCACCTGGTTCGGCGCGCCCGAGAGCCCTACCAGGCCCGGGGGAAAGCCGTCCGTCGCCGCGTAGGCGCGCATCACCTCGGGCGTATCGCGCTGCGGGTCGATCGTGATCAGGATGGGCTGCAGATCGTAGCCGCCCGGCAGCGCCAGCGCTTCAGCCAGCGTGAACATCGTGCCGGGGCAAACATCGGGGCAATGCGCAAAGCCGAAATAGACCGCCGCGGGCGCGCCGGCGAAATCGGCCTCAGTCACGCGCGCGCCATTGCCATCGACCAGATCGATCGGCCCGCCCAAGCCATCGGCGTTTTCGATGATGCAATCGAGCGGCGCCGCAGCATCGGTCTTGCCGTTATTTTGCCCGCCCGCGAGCAAGAGCGCGCCTAAGCCCGCCAGCGCGGCGACGGCCAAAGCCGGCACCATCGCGCCAGTCAAATTGCGGCGGGGCGTCTCAACATTCATGGGCAAACGCTGAGGCCGCCGCCGCCGCCAAGCAACGTGGCGCGAGCGCGCACCTGACTCTATGCCGCAGCCGTGGCCTGCACGATCGCGGCGTCCGCTTCCGCGATCGCAGGCGTGGTTTGCGCCTCTCCTTCATGGATGCGGTTGGCGAGCCCCATCAGCAGCGGACCCGTCACAGAACCGTTTTGCGCTTCTTCTTCAATGCGAATGCGCCCGCGCCCGCGCGCGATCGCCTCGTCCCAGCTGCGCCGCACGCCGGCCCAATAATCCTTCGTGTCGTTCCAATACGCATCGCCCACCGCGACCGGATATTCATTGAAATGAACGTAGGTGTTGAAGCCGTCTTCCTGCACGATCGCGGCCAATTGGCCATTCACATCGCCGATCTTGGTGTTGTCCTGCTCATGCACCCAGCCGTTCGGCAGCAGCGCATGGCGATTGATCGAGCGATAACGATTGTAGGGCGGGTTACGGATCGCGTCGCGCCGCGCCAGCGGGCGCAGCGTCGGCCCGCTTTCCCAAACCACGCGGCCAAGATCGTGCGTCCACACGCCGACGCCGCCGTAGCGCGGCGAGTCATCGGTTTGCCACACGGTCTGCGACCACGCCCCGCGCCGCGCCGCGGCGGAGACGCTCTCGGTCACCCAATGATCGCGCCGCTCGTACGCCAGCACGTTGCGCGGCTGGTAGGTCCAGTCCTGGCGCCAATGCTTGATCACGAACGTCTGCCCGCCATGCTCAGCGACGAGCCAATGCTGCAGCGAGATGAAATCGCCGCGATCTTCGATCACGCGCACGCTTTCATGCCCGCCGCTGCGCTTGGGCTCAAGCGGGGCGTAGTCCGGCGTAAACGCCACCGTTTCGGTGAAGTTGAAGCGGACGTGATAATCACCCGCCATGGCCAAAATCGCTTGCCGGTCGCGCTCCAGCGCCGAGCCGCGCGTTTGCGCGAGCACGGCGGTGGGAGCAGCGGCGGCGACGCCGGCCCCGGCCAGGGCGAGCATCGAAGCGCGGCGGGTGAGTGCAGTCATGAGGAAACAACCTCCCTTTGGTGAACTAATCAGAAGCGGTACGAGATAGAAGCCGAATAATTGCGCCCCGGCTGGGTGTAGGCGTCGCGCGCGGCCGGCGTGCCGGTCAGCCCGCGCACGTCGCTCCACCAGGCATAGGTTTCATCCGTCAGGTTGAACACGCCGACGCGGAGTTGCGCCGCATCCGTGATGTTCCAGTAGGCGGTGATATCCGCGATGTAGAAGCGATCCGGCCGATAGGCGCCCAGCGGCGCTTCGCCCGCTTCCTTCTTTTGCGCGTACGTGACGATGAATTGTCCGCCAAAGCGTCCCGCCGGTTCGTTGTAGGAAACGCCCGCCACCACGCGGAAGGGATCGATCGGCGAATACGGCGTCGTCCCGCCAGCGTCGGTGTAATCGCCGCGCGCAAACGAAGACGCGATGGTGAAGCCAAAGCCGCCTTCCCAAGCCGCATCCGCGCGCGCTTCCACGCCCCAGGTCTCCAGCTCAGCCAGGTTCACGTATTGATAGATGAACGGCGTGGCGACCTGCCCGTTGCCGCCCACGATCTCCTGAGAAATGAAATCCTCATACCAGGAGCGGAAAATCGAGCCGCTCGCGCGCCACGTCGCGCCCAGCAGATTGATGTCGCGCAAGCGGATGCCCGCCTCCACCGAGTCCGAGGTTTCCGGATCGAGATCGGGATTGGGCACCGAGGTATAGGCGCTGCCCGGGAAGGTCAGATTCTCGAAATAATTGTTCGCTTCCGAAGGCGCCGGCGCCTTGAAGCCCGCGCCATAATTAAAGAACAGGCCCAACGTTTCTGTCGGCCAAGCCACCACGCCGAGCTTGGGCGAAACGTGCGAGTCATCCTGGCCCGAAAGCGTGCCGTAATAGATCGGGCTGGCTTGCGGATCGAGCTCGTAATAATCGAAGCGCAGCGCCGGGAAGAATACGAGCCCGCCGCCAAACAGCGAAATCTCATCCACCACGAACGCGCCCGCGCGCGTGTATTCGGTTTCAGGGAACGGCCGCTCGGGGAAAACCGCAGGCGGCGTCGGCACCGTGCCGCCGCGGATCGCGCCCTGGGTGGAGAGCGAATAATCGCCGCCCACGATCAGGCGATGGCTCACCGCGCCGGTGTTGAACACGAAATCGGCCTGCAGGTTGAGGCCCCACACGTCGTTATCGTACGTCGTATCGCGCGTGCGGTCGGGCGAGGTGAAGCGATCTTCATAAGTGAACTGGCGCAGCCAGCTTTCCTGATAATACGCCGCCGCAAACAGCCGATCCAGCACGCCGCCCTCGTTCTCGAAGGTATAATCCAGCGCGATGCGCGAGCGTTCGCTCTCATCGCGCCCGTCAAGATCGATCACCGCGCTGGCCGCATAAGTCGCCGGCGGAACCGGCGGGATGGCGCGCGCGGTGTACGCCTCGGTCGTCACGTCGCGGTCGCTGTAATCGGCGGTGAGGCGGACGCGGTGCTGCGCGCTCGGCTGAAACACCAAACGCCCGAGGATCGCGTTCGAGACCACGTCCTGCGGGTTCGGCGCGGTGCGGCGCGAATCGAGTGAATGGTTTTCGCCCTGGTTCTCGGTCTCGCCGCCTTCGCGGCGCGTATAGGCCAGCAGCGCGGAAAATGCGCCGAAATCGGCGCCCGCGGTAACGCCCGCCGCGATGCTGTCATCGGCGCTCGCGTAAGCCAGGCGCGTGCGCAGCGCGAAAGTTTCATCCTCGCGCAGAAAATCGCTCGGGTCTTTGGTGATGAAGCTCACCACGCCCGCGAGGCCGTCGCTGCCATAGAGCGCCGAAGCCGGCCCGCGCACGATCTCAACCGAGTTCAGCAGGTCGAGGTCCATATAATCGCCGCGCCCGAACGAATTGGGCCCGAACGCAAACGAATCCGGCACGCGCACGCCGTCGATCTGAAACAGCACGCGATTGCCGTCGAGGCCGCGGATGTTGAAGCCCGAATTGCCGCTGCGCCCGGTCGCGCCCAGCGCCGCCGCAAAACGCGAAGGCTCCGTGCGCACCGAAACGCCCGGTTCAAAGCGCACCAGATCCTTGATGTCGGTGGCGAGGTTGGCTTCGATCTCTTCGGCCGTGATCACGGTGACGGGCGCTGGCGCGTTGAACGTATCGGTCGGCGCGCGCGTGGCGGTAACGGTGATGGTCCCGTCCTCGGCGTCCGCCTCGGCCCCAGCCGCCGCGCCGAAAACGCCCCCGCCGAGCGCCGCCGCCATCGCCGCACTCGCCCAAAAACCAAGCTTCCGCATGCAATCCCCCAAACCCAATTGGTTCAATTCGGGCAAGCTCTATTGCGAATGCTTCGCAGAATCAATAGCGGTTCGTCCGCGCCATTCGGGCGCACCCTGGCTTGAGCCCGCCGCCCGGCCGGCGCATGAGGGCGGCGATGGCCCTTTCAGACACCCGCCGCGAGCCCGCGCCCGTGCCCAGCATCTGGACCGCGCAAAGCCGCGTGCGCCTGCGCACGCTGATCATGCTGCGTTGGTTCGCCATCATCGGGCAGACGGCCGCCGTGCTGTTCGTGCATTACGGCATCGGGCTCACCTTCCCGATCGGCTGGGCTTTGGCGGCGATCGCGGTTTCGGTGGCGCTCAATCTCGGCCTCATGGCCATGCGCCGCAGCCAGGAGCTCGCGCGCGAGTGGGAGGCGGCGGCGCAGCTCGCCTACGACGCGGTGCAACTCGCCGTACTGCTGGCGCTGACGGGCGGGCTGCAAAACCCGTTCGTGTTCTTGTTCATCGCGCCAGTCGCCGTCAGCGCCACGATCCTGCGCCCTTCGATTACGGCGATGCTCGCTGCGCTCACCTTCGCGTGCGTGGGCGCGATCTCCGTATGGCGCCTGCCGCTGCCGTGGCCCGAGGCCGGCGCGTTGCAGCTGCCCCCGCTCTACGAACTGGGCGTCGCCGCCGCCGTGCTTGTCGGGCTTGGCTTCACCAGCGTTTACGCTTGGCGCGTGGCCGCCGAAGAAGAGCGCCTCAACATCGCCCTAGCCGCCGTGCAGGCGGTTTTAGCGCGTGAAACCACGCTTTCCGCGCTTGGCGGGCTCGCCGCCGCGGCCGCGCATGAGCTTGGCACCCCGCTCGCCACCATCCATCTAGTGGCCAAGGAATTGGCGCGCGATGCGGGCGCTGACGATCCGCGCGCCGAGGATTTCGCCCTGCTTGTCACGCAAAGCGAACGCTGCCGCGGCATCCTCGGCCAGCT
>DAOMPU010000075.1:0-9442 GCA_035444925.1 Terricaulis sp.
CCAGAACGGATTGTTTTCCACCTCGGCCCAATCCCAGCGCGCGCGATCAATCTTCACATCGCCGATCTGGATCAGCGCCGCGCGGATTTGGATTTCATCGTCCAGCACCCGGCGCGCCACCGCGCCGGCCGCCACCCGCGTCGCGGTTTCGCGCGCTGAGCTTCTGCCCCCGCCGCGATAATCGCGCAGGCCGTATTTGGCATCGTACACGTAATCCGCATGGCCGGGCCGGTATTGATCGCGGATCTCGCCATAATCCTTGCTGCGCTGATCGACGTTCTCGATCAGCAGCGAAATCGGCGTGCCGGTGGTCACCGGGCCTTCGGTGCGGTCGTCCTCGAACACGCCGGAGAGGATTTTCACCTCGTCGGGCTCGCGCCGCTGGGTGACGAAGCGGCTGGTGCCCGGCGCGCGCCGGTTCAGCCAATATTGGATGTCGGCGGCGCTGAGCGGCAGGCCGGGGGGCGTCCCGTCCACCACGCACCCGATCGCGGGCCCATGGCTCTCACCCCAGGTGGTGACGCGGAAAAGGTGGCCGAACGTGTTGTGGGACATTTGCGCTTGTGTTCGCCTATATCGTGCTTTGGCACAACCGGAGCAGTAAATGCCGGGCGACGATCTCATCCCCCCATCGCCGAAATACGAGCCGGGCGGCGATCCGCCCCCGGATGACGCGGCGCTGTTCGCCGAGAGCGAGCCGTTTGCGCTGTTTGAGGCTTGGTTCAAGGAAGCCAAGGCCAAGGAGCCGAACGATCCGAACGCCATGGCGCTCGCCACCGCCGACGCCGAGGGCGCGCCCGACGTGCGCATGGTGCTGCTGAAGGGCGTCGATACGGGCTTTGTGTTTTACACCAACGCCGAGAGCGCCAAGGGCCTCCAATTGGAGGCCCATCCGCGCGCGGCCATCGTCATGCATTGGAAGAGCCTGCGCCGCCAAGTCCGCGTGCGCGGCCTGATCGAGCCGGTGACCGACGCGGAAAGCGATGCGTACTTTCAGAGCCGCGATCGCGGCGCGCGCATCGGCGCCTGGGCCTCCCAGCAATCGCGCCCGCTGGAAGATCGCCTCGCGCTGGAAAAGCGCATTGCCGAATTCGCCGCCAAGTTCGGCCTCGGCGAAGTGCCGCGGCCCGAATATTGGCGCGGCTATCGGCTGCTCCCGCTCAGCATCGAATTCTGGCGCGACCGCCCGTTCCGTTTGCACGACCGCCTGGTCTTCACCCGCGAGGCGCCGGGCGGCGCTTGGCGCAAAACGCGGCTCTACCCCTGACGCTGGCGGCAAGCTTGGTTCAGGTTTGCGCCGCGCCGCAGCATGCGCTTTAATCCCGGAAAATCAAACGGGAGGCGTACGCGATGCTCGGGCTCATGCAGGATTGGCCGCTGACGGTCGATAAAATTCTCGACCATGCGCGGCTGAATTACCCGCGGCGCGAGATTGTGACCCGCTCGATCGAGACCGGCGGTCTCTCGCGCACCACGTATTACAACGTCTGGCGGCGCGCCCAGCAGGTCACCAACGCGCTGCAGGAGCGCGGCATCGGCCTTGGCGATCGCGTCGCCACGCTCGCCTGGAACACCGAGCGCCACCTTGAAGTCTGGTACGGCGCCATGGGCATGGGCGCGGTGCTGCACACGCTGAACCCGCGCCTCTTTCCCGAGCAGATCGCCTGGATCGCCAATCACGCGGAAGACAAAGCGATCTTCTTCGACATCACCTTCACCCCGATCATCGCCGCGATCGCGGCCAAGCTGCCGAACGTCAAATTCTTCGTGGCGCTGACCGATCGCGACCACCTGCCCAAGGCGGACATCCCGAACCTCATCGCCTACGAGGATTTCATCGAGGGCCACACGCCCGAGGCGAAGTGGGGCGGCTTCGATGAAAACACCGCCGCCGGCCTCTGCTACACGTCCGGCACCACGGGCGATCCCAAGGGCGTGCTCTATTCGCACCGCTCCAACGTGCTGCACGGGATGGCCGCCAACAGCGTCGATTGCTTCGGCGCGGGCGCGGCGGACGTGGTGCTGCCGGTGGTGCCGATGTTCCACGCCAACGCCTGGGCGATCGCGTTCGTGGCGCCGATGATCGGCTCCAAGCTGGTCATGCCGGGCGCTAAGCTCGATGGGCAGAGCGTCTATGAATTGCTGGAAGGGGAGAAGGTCACCTTCACCGCGGCGGTGCCGACGGTGTGGCTGATGCTGCTCAACTACATGCAGGAGAACAATTTGAAGCTCTCCACCTTGAAGCGCGTCGCCATCGGCGGCTCGGCCGTGCCCGAGCGCGTGCTGCGCGCGTTCGAGGAGGATTACGGCGTCGAGGTGATCCACGCCTGGGGCATGACGGAAATGAGCCCGATCGGCACGATCGGCAAATTGCTGCCCGATCATCACGCCATGAGCCACGAAGAGCAGATCAAAACCAAGCTGAAGCAGGGCCGCGCGCTGTTCACCGTCGAGATGAAGATCGTCGATGATGAAGGCGTCGAGAAGCCGCACGACGGCAAAGCCTTCGGGCGCCTCTTGGTGAAAGGCCCCGCCGTGGCGCGCGCCTATTTCAAGAACGCCGGCGCCAAGAACGAGAAGGGCGAGTGCCTGGAGCCGGATGGCTTCTTCGACACCGGCGATGTCGCCACGCTGGACGAACTGGGCGTCATGCAGATCACCGATCGCGCCAAGGATGTGATCAAGTCGGGCGGCGAGTGGATCAGCTCGATCGACATCGAAAACATCGCCGTCGGCGCCGAGGGCGTGGCCAATGCAGCCGTGATCGGCGTCGCCCATCCCAAATGGGACGAGCGCCCGCTGCTGATCATCGAGCCCAAGCCAGGCGCCGCGCCCACGCGCGAGCAATTGCTGGCGTTCCTCGAAGGCAAGATCGCCAAATGGTGGATGCCTGACGACGTGCAGATCGTGGAGAAAATCCCGCTCGGCGCCACCGGCAAGATCAACAAGCTGGCGCTGCGCGAAACGTTCAAGGAATACCGCCTGCCGAGCACGCAGGCGGCGGAATAGCAAAAAACGGCGCCGGAATTACCCGGCGCCGCTCTCTGCTTTCACATCCCGATCTTTCAACCGTTCTGCGTCAGCATGAAGAGAACGGCGCGGGGCGGGGATCGTTCCGCGTGTTTCGCAAAAAATCTCACACGCTTCCCCGCCAAGCCCCGCACTTGATGCGGGGCGCGAGCGGGGATCCAGGGCGGAGGGCTATGTCCTTTGCTCTGGATCCCTGCGCTCGGCCCGGCTTTCGCCGGGCGCTCGGCAGGGAAACGGCTAATGCTTCAGCGCATACTCACCCGCAACACTGAGTTCGCCATCCGCCGTCACCAGCCCACGCTTCACCAGGCGCACCATGTGCGCCAGCACCGAGTGGCAGGCGGCGGGGTGCAGGCGCGCGTCAACGTCCGCATACATCACCGCCACCATGTCCGGGATGCGCGTATCGCCGGCTTTAAGGCGCGCCACGATCTGCGCTTCGCGCGCCAGGCGGTGATCGATATAGGCCTGCACGAACGGGCGCACGTCGCGGATCGGCGGGCCGTGCGTCGGCCAGAGCGTTTCATAATCGCGATCACGCACTTTTTCGAGGCTGGCGAGATAATCGTCCATGTCCCCGTCGGGCGGGGAGATCACGGTGGTGGACCAGCCCATGACGTGATCGCCGCTGAACAGCGCGTTCTCTTCGATCAGCGCGTAGGCGGTGTGATTGGAGGTGTGGCCCGGCGTGGCCACAGCTTCGATCGTCCAGCCGGGGCCGGTGAAGCGATCGCCATCCGCCGCCGGCGCATCGGGGCGGAAGCTGGTGTCGTCATCGGCCTCCAGGCGCACGGCCGTTTCGCTTTCGCGCACGGGCAGCGCCGAGGCATAGACTTTCGCCCCCGTGCGCTGCGCCAGCGGATGCGCCGCGGGGCTGTGATCGGAATGGCCGTGGGTGACGAAGATGTGCGTCACGCGCTCGCCGTCCACGGCGCGCAAAATATCTTCGATGTGCCGCGCGTCATTGGGGCCAGGGTCGATCACCGCAACTTCGCCGCGCCCGATGATGTAAACGCCGGTGCCGCGAAACGTGAACGGGCTCGGATTGTTGGCGACAAGCCGCCGGATCAGCGGGCTGACCTGCTGGGCTTCGCCGTAAGCGAATTCCATGTCGCGGACGAAAGGGATCGGCCCCGCCATCGGCGTCAGCCCTCAGCTTTTGGCGATATAGTCGATGAAGGCGCGCGCCAGCACGCGCGCGGCCACGATCTTATCGGGGAGGTTGAGGTCGATGGGCGGGCCCATGTCGGTTTTGTTGGCGTCCACGATCTGCAACGAGCCGTCCTTGCGCTCGCGCAAAACGTCCACGCCGCCCCACTCAAGCTTCATCTCTTTGCAGAACACGCCGATGCGCGCGATCTCGTCGGGCGAGAAAACTTCTTCGGGCTTGCGCAGCAGCACTTCCACGTTCGTGTTCTGGAAACGCTTGGTCACGGGCCGGCGTTTGATGAAAACCGCGATCGGCTTGCCGCCTAACGTGCAGGTGCGCAAATCCTCAACCAGCTCAAGATCGGGTGTGCGGTTGTCGATCACCCGCTGATACGCGCGGCCAGGCAAAGCCGCGGTCGGGCATTGCACGATGCGCCCGTCATGGGCGGCGTTGATCTGCGATTTTTCTACGGCCGGCCCGCTATAGACCGCGGGATCGACGGCGAGCGGCGTCCCAAACGCAATCTCGCTGGCGCGCGCGACCGTGGATTTTGAAATGTCGTCGCACTCGAAATTGATCAGCTTTGCGCCGGGCTTCACGTTGGTGGGCGCGGGGTTGGGGGAGATGGTGGCGTCTTCAAATTGAAACACCACGTCGGCCTGGGAAATATCCTTGGCCAGCACCGCGCCGGCGATATGGCTGACAGCGCGGATGAGATACCAGGGGCGTGCGCGCTCGGGCGTAAAGTAAATCGTGAAGCGCGGGCCGATCGGCTCCATCGCGCGCCAGGAAAAGAAGAAGCGAAACCACGCCGTCACTTCCGCGATCACGGATGGTGAATAGGGCACGCGCGCGCCTGTCTTGCGCACGGTGAGGCCGGTCAAGCCGAACTCGAAATCGCGCAGCCACACCGGACCTGAGGTCTGGAAGGCTTCGCGGGAGGAGGTTTCCACCGTCACCAATTAGCCTCCGCGGCCTGCTGCTTGCATCGCATCCATCATGACCGCCGCTTTCGAAATCCTGCTGTTTACCTTGGAACGGGTGCGCACGATCGTGACGGCGCTCGCGTTCATCATTCTGATCAAGCTGGCGTTTGTTCTCTGTCTTTCGGCATGGCCGAATTAAGGCTTCGGCGCCAGTCCTTCGAGCGCGCCGCGCATCCCGTTTAAGTCGTAGCCCGCCTCGCCCGCCTTGGCGATGATTTCGTCCGGGGTGAACGCCCCCTCAAGCGCCTGCGCCATGGCCCAAGCCATAATCGAGCGGGTTCCCGTCCGGCAATAGGCCAGCACAGGGCCGTCCGTCTCGGCAAGCAGCGCGGCTGTGGCGCTCACCACGCCCGGGGGCGGGGGGCCGCCCGCATAGGGCAGGGCCCGGTAGGCGAGACCATGCGCCGCAGCCGCGGCCGCAATGTCGGCCCCCGGCGTCTGATCGGCGCTCTCGCCTTCGGGGCGGTTATTCACAATGGTGCGAAAGCCCGCGGCAGCCGCGGCCGCCACGTCCTCCACGCTGATCTGCGGCGAAACCGAAAAGTCGCTGGTCACGGGTTTAAAGGCGCTCATGGGTCGCCACGTTGACACGGCTTTCCAGGGAAGCAAGGTTGCGCGCGCACTGCTTCGCCCCTTTGGCGCCACCAGGACGTTGGAATGCTTGCTCTAACCGTTCGGCGCCTGATTGTCGCAGTTCCCACGCTTCTGGCCATTATCGCGGCGGCGTTTCTGCTGATGAAGGCCGCCCCGGGGGGGCCTTTCACGCTGGAGCGGCAATTGCCGCCCGAGATCGAGCAGCGGTTGCAGGCCAAGTTTGGCCTCGACAAGCCGGTCCATGAGCAGCTTTTCGATTATCTGGCGGGCCTGGCGCGCGGCGATCTCGGCCCCTCGATGGTGTATAAGGACAAGACCGTCGCCGATATTATCGTCGAAGGCGCCCCCACCAGCTTGCTTTTAGGGCTCAGCGCCATGGTGCTGGCGCTACTTGTTGGCGGCAGCCTCGGCATCCTTGCGGCGCTGCGGCAAAACCGGATTCAAGATTTCGTGGTGATGGCCATCGCCATCGCGGGGGTGTGTCTGCCGCCCCTTGTGGTCGGCCCGATCATGCAGCTTTTCCTCGGCATCCAATGGGGCGTCCTGCCCAGCCAGGGTCTGCATCGCGACGAGTTTGGCCTGATCTACCTGCTGTTGCCGGTGGTGACGCTTTCGCTGCCCTTGATCGCCATCATCTCCCGCCTGATGCGCGCGTCCATGATCGAGGCGCTGCGCTCCAACGCCATCCGCACCGCCCGCGCCAAGGGCCTGCCTGAAGCGCAAGTGATCTTGCGCCATGCGCTGCCGATCGCGCTGTTGCCGATCGTGTCTTACGCGGGCCCCGCGCTCGCGGGCGTGATGGCCGGCTCCTTCGTGATCGAAACGGTGTTTCAGCTGCCCGGCATAGGCAAGCAATTCGTGCTCGCCGCCCAGCAGCGCGATTACACGCTCGTGATGGGCGTGGTGCTGATCTATTCGTTCCTGATCATCCTGCTGAACCTCGCCGCGGACCTCATGTACCGCGTGCTCGACCCAAGGGCCCGCACGGCATGAGCGACATTTTCCTCGACGACGCGCCGCCCCCGCAGGCGATCAAGGGCCGCTCCCTCTGGGAAGACGCGCGCCGGCGCCTCATGCGCAACCCCGCCGCGGTGGGAAGCCTCTATGTGGTGGCCATTCTTGTGCTGATCGCGGCTTTCGGCCCGTTCCTGTGGGTGCACAAGATCGACGACATTTTCCGCGAAAGCGTCGGCATCGGCCCCACCTTCGAGAATTGGCACATCCTCGGCACCGACACCGAAGGGCGCGACATGGTCGCCCGCCTTATCTTCGGGCTCGGCATTTCGCTGATGGTGGGCATGGTCGCCACCGTGGTGGCGATCACGATCGGGGTCACCTACGGCGCCATCGCCGGCTTTGTCGGCGGCTGGGTCGATGAGGCGATGATGCGCCTGGTGGACGTGCTCTACGCGGTGCCGTTCGTGTTTTTCGTCATCGTGCTGATGACGGTGATCGACACGCCCGATCCGTGGGTCAAGCTGATGTGGATTTTCGCCGCCATCGGCGCGGTGGAATGGCTCACCATGGCCCGCATCGTGCGCGGGCAAACCATCTCGATGCGCAAGAAGGAATTTGTCGAGGCCGCGCGCGCTTCCGGCGCCAGCCCGATGCAGATCGTGTTCCGTCACATCGTGCCGAACGTGCTGGGGCCTGTCGTGGTGTTCGCCACTTTGAACATCCCCGTCATCATCCTGGCGGAGAGTTTCCTCTCCTTTATCGGGCTCGGCGTGCAGGAGCCGCTGACCTCGCTCGGCCGGCTGATTTCGGACGGCGCGCGCCAGATGATCAACGCGCCCTGGATGCTGATTGCGCCGGCCGTCACCATGCTTGTCACGCTGCTTGCGCTCAATTTCCTGGGCGACGGCCTGCGCGACGCGCTCGATCCGAAGGAAAGATAGATGCGGGAGTAGGGGATTAAGGCAGTAGGGGAGTAGGGAGCCGATGGGCGAAGTGCGGTCGTATCGTGATTTGCTTGTTTGGCAGCAGGCAATGGACGTGGCGATCGCGTCCTACGACCTGTCCCGCGCCTGGCCTAAGGACGAACTCTATGGATTAACCGCACAAACCCGCCGCGCGGCGGTTTCGGTTTGCGCGAACATCGCTGAAGGCTATGGGCGCGAAACGCGCGCATCCTACATTCACTTTCTACACATTGCGCAGGGCTCGCTCAAAGAACTCGAAACGCACCTCATAATCGCGCAGCGAATAGAGCTTTCACCAGGTGGAAAGATCGACGATCTGCTGAGTCAGTGTGAGAGCGTGGGGAAGTTGCTTCGCTTGCTCGTCCGCAAACTGGAAACCACCTAAAGACCTACTCCCTTACTGCCCTACTCCCGTACTCCCCTCGCGCGTCTGGAGAAGATGTCATGAAGCCAATCTGGACCGACCGCCGCGCCTTGCTCACCGGCGCCGCCGGCCTCACCGCCGCCACCTCGCTTGGCGCCTGCGCCAATGCGCGGGTGGTGGGCTTTGACAAAGAAAAGCGTTCGCTCGACATCGCCAATAGCGGCGAGCCGCTTTCGCTTGACCCGCACAAGGCCACCGGCACTTGGGAAAACAATATCCTCGGCAATATGTTCATCGGCCTCACCACCGAGAACGCAAAGTCCGAGCCGATCCCCGGCATGGCCGAGCGCTGGGAAACCAGCGAAGACGGGCTGACCTGGACGTTCTATCTGCGCCAAGCCAATTGGTCAGACGGCGAGCCGTGCGATGCGCATGATTTCGAGTTCGCGTTCCGCCGCATCCTCGATCCGGCGACGTTGGCGCAATACGCCTCCTTCCTCTATCCGATCAAGAACGCCCAAGCCGTGAACAGCGGCGAGCTGACGCCCGATCAAGTCGGCGTCACCGCGATTGACGATCACACGCTGGAAATCCGGCTTGAGCACACCGCGCCCTACCTGCCGCAATTGCTGAAGCACTACACCGCCTATCCGATCCCCAAGCACGTGGTGGAGCGCGTGGGCGATGCGTGGACCAACCCGGCGAATATCGTCGTCAACGGGCCTTACACTTTGGTGCGCTGGTGGTCGAATTACATCGTCCATCTTGAGCGCAATCCAGGCTTCTTCGACAACGACAACGTCGTGCTCGAGCACCTTTACTTTTATCCCTCGACGGATGTTCAGGCCGCCGCGCGCAAGGTGATGAGCGGGGAGGCAGGCTGGGCCAACCGCTTTCCGTCCAACCAGGTGGATCAATTGCGCCGCGATCTGCCGGGCTTCCCGCGCGTGTTCACCTATCTCACGGTGAACTATTTCTCGTTCAACATGACGCGCCCGCCGTTCAACGACATCCGCGTGCGCCGCGCCATGACGATGGCGTATGACCGCCAATTCGTCGCCAGCCAGATTTATCGCACGGGCGAGGAGGCGGCGTTCAAATTCGTGCCGCCGGGCGTGGCCAATTATCCGTCCACCGCGCGCTTCTCCTGGTCCGAGCGCCCGATCGCCGAGCGCAAGCAGGAGGCCGAGCGCCTGCTGCGTGAAGCGGGCTATGGGCCGAACAATCCGCTGCGCTTCGCCTTCTCACATCGCAACACCAGCGATAACCCGCGCGTGGCGGTGGTGGCGCAAAACGATTGGAATTCGATCGCGCCGTGGGTGACGGTGGAGCTGCGCGGCGTGGAAACGCAGGTGCACTACGCCAATCTGCGCGCCAAGAATTTCGATTGCGGCGA
>DAOMPU010000076.1:0-9279 GCA_035444925.1 Terricaulis sp.
CATGTCAACGACCTTTTCGCGGAAACTTCAGAATTCTCAGTGCGTCAAAAAACACCTGAAAAATCAGAAGATTGCCCGCGCACTCAAACCAGGGCGCAGTCCGCGCTGACGTTTGAGGATCGCAACGAAGCCACCTTAACGATTCGCCTGACAGGCTTCAAGCCGTCCCGCGAATGCCCGCAACAAGCGGCGGGACGCATGGATATGGCCGCAAACGCCTTGATTTCAAGGCTTTGAGCTAGTGCGCGCTGATATAGGCCTGCATCGCGGCGGCCTCGGCCTCGGCGGCGGCGATGCGGTGCTTCACCAGATCGCCGATGGAGACGATGCCGATGAGGCCGCCCTCGGCGTCGATGACGGGCAGATGCCGCACCCGCCGGTCGGTCATCCGGGCCAGGCCCTGATCGATCGTTTCGTCCGGGGTCGCGGTAATCACGTTGCGCGTCATGGCTTTGGCGACGGTCGTTTCGCGCAGCGCCGTGCAGCCGCGCTTGGCCACTTCGCGCACCAAATCGCGCTCTGAGAAAACGCCGGCGATCGCGCCGTTTTCTTCAACAACCACAAGGGATCCGACGCGGCGCGTATCAAGCTCGCGCGCCGCTTCCTCCAACGTGGCGCCGCTGGGCAGCGTGTGCACCGCAGCGCCTTTATCACGTAGAACATGCGCGATCAGCATGGGCGTTTCTCCCAGGTCTCGCCGTTTCCGTGTGCGGAGCATGCGACGCGCGCGCGCGCGCTTCAAGCACGAACACCTGATTGCGGCCTCGCCTTTCGCGCCGGTAAGGTGGCTCCATGAGATACAAAGAGCGCGTTACACAAGATCTCGATCGCTGGATTGGCGCGGGCCTCGTCGGCGCCGAACAGCGCCAGGCTATTCTCGCCACCCTGCCCGATACGCGCCGCATTGACGCCGCGACGGCGTTGGCCTGGATCGGCGCGGCGTTGCTTGGCGTTGCGCTGATCGCATTCGTCGCCGCGAATTGGGACGGCATGGCGCGTATCACGCGCTTTGCGTTGCTGATCGCGGCGTTTGCGGCATGCGCGGGCGGCGCGGCGTGGGGCGCGGTGAAAGCACGCCCTGTGCTTTCAAATATGTTGCTGACGCTCGCGGCGCTTGTGTTCGCCGCTTCTGTCGGTTTGACGGGGCAGATCTTCGACATCGTCGGCGAAGCGCGCGTTGCGCTTTACATCGCCGGCGCGGGCGCCTTCGCGCTTGCGCTCGCTGGGCGCTCAACGGGCGCTGCATGCGCGGGCGTTGCGTTCATCGCACTCGGTGATTTCACCGATCGGCAATGGTTCGCGGGCGTTGAGTCCGAAGCGCCGTGGATGCTGATCGCCGCGCCGCTTGGCGCGTTGCTGGCGCTGCGCTGGGGCTCGGCGGCGCTCGCGCATGTGAGCGCGATGGGCGTGATCTATTGCTTCGGCTGGTTCGGCGCGCGCATGGAAGCGGAAGCGGGCGTGTTTCTTTTCCTCGCCATTCTGCTCGGCGCGTTCGCCGCCGGCGCGCGCTGGCTGTTCACGCAAGAACGCCCGTACGCCGGCATTTTCTATGGATGGTTTGCTTGGGGCGCGCTGCTGTTCTTCGCGATCGGCGGCTATCTGCCGTGGTTCGGCGAAGAGACGGGCGGGATCGTGCATCGCCTCGTTTGGCTGATCGCATCGGGCGCGCTGATCGCGCTCGGGCGCTTTGATCGCCACATGCTGGTGACGGCCATCGGCGTACTGAGCTTGATCGGCGCCGCCTGCGCGCTGCTGACCGATCTTGGCCTCGATTTGATGGCGAGCGCGGCGATTTTCCTGGTTGGCGCGATCATCGCGCTGGCCGCAGGCTTCATGCTGAAGCGGAGCAAAGCCGATGCCTAACGCGCCGATCCGCATTCTCATCGTCGCGGCCCTTTGCATCGCCGCGCTCATCGGCCTTGTCGTGCGCGAAAGCATGGCGCGCGATAGCGGCCAGGAAGTGCAGCTGGCCATGGGCGCGATTGATCCGCGCGCGCTGCTGCAGGGCCATTATGTGATCGTCTCGCTTCAGGATCGCCTGGCGGACGAGGCGCCCTGCCCGGCTTCACTGCAGCACGGCATTGAGGGCGATCCGCGCCATCACTGGCTTGCGCTATCGCCCAACGGGCCGCGCCATACGATCAGCGGCCAAGCAACCAGCCGCGAAGAGGCCGCGCGCCTTGGCGCGCTTGCGGTGCGCGGCTCTGGCTTTTGCGTCATGCCCGCTGAGATCGAGGGACAGCCGCGGGAAGCTGGCATCGTGCAAGCCGATATCGGCGTCAGCCGTTTTCACATCAATCAGGCCGACGCGCAGCGCATCGAACGCGTGCTTGGCGCGCCGGGCGCCGATGATGAAGCGCGTGTTTACGCGATCGTTTCCATCGGCGCCGATGGGCGCGCGCGGCTTAAGGGCCTTAACGTCGAAGGCGAGCGCTTGATGCTTAATTGGTGGTGAATTTCGCCAAAAACGCGCCAAAGCGGCACGCCGCGCACGCGCGCTAACGCGTTTTAACCAAGCCCTGCATCGCGGCCGCGCATTTCATCGCCTGTTAAGCTGGCACAGCCGTTGCTTTCTCGCCCCGCAGACGAATTTTCGGGGCTGATCCTGTGCGTTTACTTGTTGTGACTGCGTGCGCCGCGGCTTTCGCCGGCGCGGCCTATGCCGATCCGATCCCGGACGGCGCGGGTGATTTCTCGCGCGGCTTCGGCATGGGCTGGGAAAGCTTCAGCGATCCGATCAATCCGCAAACCCGCGACGCCAACGGCAATCGCGTGATCGTTAACGGGCGCATCGAATTGGAAGGCACGCTCTCGGGCGGGCTGATGGATTCGTACGGCTCCGCGCAAGCGATCGGCAATCAGTTGAACATCGTCACCCAAGGCAATTGGAACACGGTGATCGTGGATTCCACCCAGATCAACAATGGCGACATCAGCGCCAACGTCGGAGGCAATTGAGATGCGCGCGCTGAAAACCTTGACCGCTCTGTTGACGGTCACCGCCTTGACCGCGTGTGTTACGCCCCATTCCGGCGGCGACGGCATGTACGCGCTGCCGATCGGCGATGCGCCCGTCACCGCCAATCCCACCGCTTACACGCCCGCGCTTGAATGCCTGGCCGCGCATCAGCGCGCCAACAATCTCAGCGCCCCGCGCATCGCCGTGGGCCGCATCCTCGACTACACCGGCAGCGTTTCCGAAGAAGGCGGCCGGCGCATCACGCAAGGCGCATCGCTGATGGCGATGTCCGCTTTCAATAAAGCCGGCGCGCGCCTGGTGGAGCGCTTCGACACTTCCGTCACCGAGCTTGAGCTGCGCTACGCCAACAACCGCCTGATCGGCCAGGAAGGCGATGAAAGCGTGCGCCGCATCTATGCGGGGCAGATGCCGGGCTCCGATTTCTATTTCGTCGGCGGCATCACCGAATTGAATTACAACATCCGCTCCGCCGGCGTCGATGCGCAAGGCGGACACGCGGACGCGCGCGACGGCGTGGGCCATCTTGGCGGGCGCCTCTACGTGATGAACATCGCGCTCGACTTCCGCCTGATCGACACGCGCACGCTCGAAGTGGTGGACGTGATTTCGTATCAAAAGCAGATCATCGGCCGCGAAGTGCGCGCCGGGCTCTTTTCCTTCTTCGACAACACCATGATCGACATCGCCGGCGGCGAGCGGGCGCTGGAGCCCGTGCAGCTTGCGGTGCGGGCGGGCGTTGAGCGCTCGGTGGTTGAGGTGATGAGCCGCTTCTACCGCGTCAGCAATTCCGATGCGTGCGCCGCCGCGATCTCCGCGCAAGGCGATCCGATGGGCCCGGGCGCGCAGCAGCGCGCGGCAGAGGCCGCCCAGCGCGAGGATCGCAACGCCTGGAACGTGCGCCGCGACGACAACATCACCGACATCCGCGGGCGCTCGTAAGCCGATGCGCGCCGCCCTTTTCATCTCCGCCGCGCTGATCGCCGCACCGGCCTACGCGCAGAATCAGCAGATCGAGCTGCGCGGCGTCAGCGCCGTGACCAGCGTTGAAGTGGGCGAAGCTCAAGACGTGGGGGCCAGCGCTATCGCCGGCGGCAACGCCGTGACGGCCGTGAATATCGGCGTGGATGCGGTGCGCACCAACAGCCAAACAATGGCGGGCGCCACGCAAGCGCGCGCCGAGGCTGAAGTATGGGACGCGCCGGGCGTCGTCACCATCAGCGCGGCGGCCGTGAACAACGGCGCCACCGCGCAAGCGCAGGGCGGCGATCTTGAAATCCGCTCCACGCAATCAAACAGCGGCGACGCGGGCGCGACCGCCAACCTGCAATCGGGCTATGCCGGCTATGGGACGGCCAGCGCTTCCGCCTCCGGCAATGTCGGCGCGGTGAGCGCGGAAAACAGCGAAATTCGCGCGATTTCCACGCAAACCAGCTCTGGCGCGGTCTCCGCGAGCAGCGAAGCGGACTATGACGCCGCCGATGTCGGCGCGGGCGCGGCGATCGCCAGCGCCAATAACGTCACCGTGGCCGGCGACACCGCGACGGTGCTGACCGATACGACTCAGCGCGCCAGCGGCGCAGGCGTGGATGCGCGCAGCGATGTGTATGTCGGCTACGCCAACGACGCGGCCTCCAACGCCACCGCGAATGCCAACGCCATCACTATCGACAACCAATGGGGCTATGTGAACGCCCGCGCCGATCAGCAATCGAGCGCGAATGTGCAAGCCGATTCCTACGTGACCTTGGGCGGTGATTTCACCGGCTACGCTTCGGCGGGCGCCTATGGCGTGGGCAATAGCTTCAATGTTTCGAATGTCGGCTCCGACACCGATCTCGATGTGACCCAAGCCAATTCCGGCGATGTTTCGGCCAACGCGGCGATGATCGGCCAAGGCGGCGACATCGCCGTGGCTTCGGCGGCGGCGTACGGCAATTCCATGAGCGCGGCGCTTTGCGCTTATTGCGATACGAACATGCCGGAAATGCACGGCGCGGGCAGCCAAGTGAACGATGGCGCGGTGAATGCATCCGCGCGCGTGGTGGCGCCCAGCGCGCGCGTGGTGGGCGCAAGCGCCACCGCTATCGGCAATGCTGCGACGTTCCAAACCACCGGGCCGACCAACTAGCTTGGGCGCCGGCTGGAAGCCGGCGGTCCTATTCGTCCAATTTCTGGTTCATCACTTCGGCCGGCGTCGTGCCTTCGCAGCACTTGCCGCCTACGGGCTTGGCCGGCACGCCGGCCACTGTGCAGCGCGCGGGCACATCGGCGAGCACCACAGAACCCGCGGCGATGCGCGCGTCCTCGCCGACAATGATATTGCCCAGCACTTTCGCGCCGGCGCCGATCATCACGCCGCGGCGGATTTTCGGGTGGCGATCCCCGCCCGACTTGCCGGTGCCGCCGAGCGTCACGGAGTGCAGCATCGACACATCGTCATCCACCACGGCGGTTTCGCCGATGACGATGCCGTGCGCATGATCGATGAACACGCCTGAGCCGATCTTGGCGTTGGGATGAATATCGACCGCGAACAATTCCGAGATGCGGCTTTGCAGATGATAAGCGAGGATGTGACGCTCCTGCGTCCATAGCCAATGGGCGATGCGATAGGCTTGCAGGCCGCCATAGCCTTTGAAGAACAAGAACGGCTGCAGATAGGTTTTGCACGCCGGATCGCGCTCGCGCACCACGCGCATATCCTTCAGCGCGGCCTGCGCCAATTGCGGATCTGAATCGTAGGCTTCGCGCGCGACTTCGCGCAGCTGCAGCGCCGGCAAATCGCCGTGCCCCAGCTTTTGCGCCAGGTGGTAAGCCAGCGCGTCCTCGACCTTATCATGATGCAGGATGGTGGCGTGCAGGTAAGAGGCCAGCAACGGCTCCTCGGCCCCGGCCTGGACGGCCTCCACACGCAATTGCGCCCAAACCCCGCCTGAGGCCTCGAAGATGCGCGGTTCAGCCATCGCTTGCTCCCTGCCCCAACATCGCGCCCGCGAGCGCGGGGGGCAATTGTCCCGTCACCGCCATGTGGTGCGCCCGCAGCAGCGCGGCAACCGTCATGGAATCACGAATGCGCCCGTCGAGCGCTCTTTGCAGCACCTCTGCGAAAGGCGCGCGGCGGGCGCGGAGCACTTCTGTGCCCTCGGGCCGGGCCGGGCCGGGCGAAAGACCGAGCGCCAGGAAAATCACCGCCCGCTCGTCCGTCAGCGAGTTGGACATGTCCATCTCGAGCACCTGCGTGAGCGATCGGGCGGTCAATCCGGTTTCTTCGGCCAGTTCACGCGCGGCGCAGGCGGCCGCGCTTTCGCCGGGGTCGGCGCCGCCCTCGGGCATCTCCCACGAATAGCGCGCCAGCGGAAAGCGCCACTGGCCAACCAGATGGACGAACCCCTCCGCATCGATCGGCAAAACCCCCACCGCCAGGCGGCGAATGCGCACCACCGTATATTCCCCCTTCGCGCCGTGGGGATGAATCACGGCGTGGCGATCGATCTGAAACCAATCGTTGGCGAACGGCGCGTCGCGCGAAAGCACGCGCCAGGGGTTTGAATCTTCTTCCCAATCATCCGACATAAAAGCGTTCTAACCTTGGGCGCGCCAACGCGCCACGGAGTCCGCATGCCTCTTTCCGCCGCCAATATCCCCGCCGCGCCGCGGCTCAATGATCCGGTGAGCGCCGCCCATGAAAGCACGGAGACGCTCGCGCTGATGGCGCGCCGGCGCTCCACCAAGATTGCGCACATGAGCGAGCCCGCGCCGACGGGCGCGGACCTTGAGGCCCTGATCCATTTGGCCGCGCGCGTACCTGATCACGGCAAGCTTGGCCCCTGGCGGTTTGTCATCATCGAAGGCGAAGCGCGCGCACGCGCGGGCGTCGCCTTGGCGCGCGCCGTCGATCCGGCGAACGAAGCGCGCGCCGAGCAAGCGCGCGGGCTCTTTCTGCGCGCGCCTGCTTGCGTGATGGTGGTGTACGCGCCCAAGGAAAGCGCCAAGGCGCCCGAATGGGAGCAGATGCTTTCGAGCGGCGCCGCCTGCTTTGCGCTGCTGATGGGCGCACACGCGATGGGCTATGCCGGCTGCTGGCTGACCGAATGGCCGGCCTTCGATGCGAACGCGCGCGCCGCGCTTGGGCTTAGCGACGCGGAGCGGATCGCCGGCTTTGTGTATCTTGGCAGCGCGCGCGAAGGCGCGCTGGAGCGCGAGCGCGCCGACGCGGGCGCGCGTATCTCGCGCTTTTAAAGCGCGCGGCTGACGGAGAGGACGACGCGCCCTTCAGTGATCGCTTCAGTGACGAAGCCCCAGCCGACGATCGCGTCGCTGCTGGAAATGTCCGCATCGTGATAGCGCAGATCAAGCTCGAAGCCGTGCAGCGCGTAGGTCGCGCCGATGTTCCAGCTGTTGTAGGTGTCGCTCGGCGAACCGGCGAGCGGGCCGTTCACATCATCGATGCGATAGGAGCCGAACGCGGCGGACGCGGCGAACGCATCGGTGAAGGCGAACGCGCCGTTGAGTTCGACGTAGGTGGCTTCACCGGTTTCGCCGTAATTTTCCGGCGTGTATTTGGTGGCGAGGCCGAGCGTCACGCGCTCGGCCACATCGTACGTGCCCGCGGCGCCGAGTTCGAAGAAATCGAACTCCGCGCCATTATCATCCGCGCCCGGATAGAAATAGCCGACGACGCCGATATCAAGCGCAACCGGGCCAAGCGTGGGCGTGAAGCCGGCGTACACATCCAGCTCCATGCTGGTGCCGCCCGAGCCGAGGCTTGAGCCCCACACGCCCGCGTAAAACAGATCCGTTGAATAATCGAAACTGCCTTGCACCGCGGCGTCTTCGCCCGAGAGCGACATGCCGCGGAAGACGTAATCGCTGGTCAGGGTCACGCTGGCGGAGACGGTTTGCGCGTGCGCCGCGCCCGTTGCGCCAAACGCGGCGCCGGCCGCTACGGCGACGCCGATAAGCTTGTTCATAAGACCCATCCCTCGCATGAGGGCGCTGCGCCCTCGCCGTTAACTTTCGCGCCTGTGCGTAAATTCACGGTTAACCTTGGCGGAGATGGGGCGCCCTGGGCGCAAAAGGCCGGCGCTCCCCCTCCGAAGCGCCGGCCCAGCGTTGCGTCCCCCTTGCGTGAACTCAGAGGGCGCGGCTGATGGTGAAAGCGAACTCCTCGCCCGTCCCCAGGCCGTCTTCGTCAAAATAGCGCAGATCGAAATCGAAGCCTTTGAACGAGAGCGTGGCGCCGATGTTCCAGGTGTCGTATTCGCCCAGCGTGTTGCCCATATCGAAATTGCCGTAGCCGCCTGACACCGAGAAAGCTTCAGAGAAGGTGTAACCCACGGTGGCCTCAAGGTAGAGGGACTCATCGCCAGTGGCCAAGAAGTCGTCCGAGAGATAGGCGCCCACGCCGAGCTCCAGCGCCTCGATCGGCGAGTACGTGGCGCCGAGCGCCAGCTCGATGAAATCGGAATCCGCCGTGGTTTCGGGGTAATTGTAGAAAATGACGCCGATATCGAACGCAACCGGGCCAAGGCTCGGCGTTACGCCGGCGTAGAAATCGAGCTCGGTGGACGCGTCAATGCCGAAATCATCGACACTCGAGGCCCAGACGCCCGCATAGAAAAGGTCGCTCGCGTAATCGAGCCCGCCCTGGATCGCGAACGCGCCGTCCGATTGCGTCGCGCCGCGCCACACATAATTGCTGGTGAGCGCCACATTGCCCGAGAGTTCGCCCTCGGCGTGGGCGACCCCAGCCGCGCCCACCGTCGCCGCACTGGCCAGCAGCGCTGCGCTGATCATTTTTTTGACTGAGAACATTCCGTCTTCCCCGCTTTGAGCGCGCGTGTCGCGCACGTTTTGACGGGCCAAGCCTCCCTCAGACTCGGGATGGCGCGGAGCTTTTTGCTGCGCTGCAGCAGGCACAAATGGCAGATCGCCACTTTCTTGGGCGCAGCGGGCCTCCGCCGCCGCAAGTTTGCGCAAAGCGCCTTTCACGCCTGTGAGAAAGCGCCCGGCGCGCGAGCGGGGCGCGGCCTTGGCCGGGGCGGGTTTGGCGCTTAAAGGGGGCTTTATGAGCACAGACCCCACCGGCCTCTCCCAATTGGGCCGCGCCGCCGCCATCCCCGCCAGCCCCGACCAGGCGGTTTTGGAGCGCGCGCCTAATCCCCATCCGGGGACGCTTTATCTCGCCCGCTTCACCGCGCCGGAATTCACCTCCATCTGCCCGGTGACGGGCCAGCCCGATTTCGGCGTGCTGGTGATCGATTACGCGCCGAACGATTGGATCGTGGAGAGCAAGAGCC
>DAOMPU010000077.1:0-9261 GCA_035444925.1 Terricaulis sp.
CATCCATAACCCGGGGGGCCGCGCAGCGCGCACTCAGGAAAAGTGGACCCGGTTTTCCGTCCGAGTGCGCGCTCATTTTAAGTGGGTCGCATTCCGGGCGGCGGACCGGCTTCCACTCCGCCTGAATGCGACCAGCGGCTGAGAGGCAGGTGAACCTGCGACCCGTCGAACCTGATCCGGCTCGCACCGGCGGAGGGAGGCTCAGCTTATGAATAAGCCCGAAAACCAATCTGCGTTCACGCCGTCGGTGACGACCGGCCCCATCCCCGGCTCGCGCAAAGTCTACGCCTCCGGCTGCGCGCATCCGGATTTGCGCGTGCCGTTCCGCGAAGTGGCCGTGCACCCCACCGCGAACGAACCGCCCGTCACGGTTTACGATCCAAGCGGCCCCTACACCGATCCAACCGCCAAGATCGACATCAATCTCGGCCTCGCGCGCCCCCGCGTTGAGTGGGTGAAAGCGCGCGGCGATGTGGAGGAAATCGCAGGCCGCGCCGTGAAGCCGGAAGACAACGGCAACGTCTCCGCCGAAAAACTCACACCCCCGTTTCCCAAACAGCCGCGCGTGCTGCGCGCAAAAGGCGGCGCCTCTGTCACCCAGCTTGAGTATGCGCGCCGGGGGATCATCACGCCGGAAATGGAGTATGTCGCCATCCGCGAAAACCTGCGCCGCGAAGCAAACGCGCCCTTCATCCGCGACGGTGAAGATTTCGGGGCTTCAATTCCCGATTTCGTGACGCCGGAATTCGTGCGCGAGGAAATCGCGCGCGGCCGCGCCATCATTCCGGCGAACATCAATCACAGCGAGCTTGAGCCGATGATCATCGGCCGCAACTTTCTGGTGAAGATCAACGCCAATATCGGCAATTCCGCCGTCACCTCCTCCATGGCCGAGGAGGTCGATAAACTCGTCTGGGCCATTCGCCACGGCGCGGACACGGTGATGGACCTCTCCACCGGGCGCAACATCCACAACATCCGCGATTGGATCATCCGCAATTCGCCCGTGCCGATCGGCACCGTGCCGATCTACCAGGCGCTCGAAAAAGTCGGCGGCGTGGCGGAAGATCTCAGCTGGGAGGTCTATCGCGACACGCTGATCGAGCAGGCCGAGCAAGGCGTCGATTATTTCACCGTGCACGCCGGCGTGCGGCTTCCGTTTATCCACCTCACCGCCAAGCGCGTCACCGGCATCGTCTCGCGCGGCGGCTCGATCATGGCCAAATGGTGCCTCTCGCACCACAAGGAGAGCTTCCTCTACACGCGCTTCGCGGAAATCTGCGAAATCATGCGCGCCTATGATGTGAGCTTCTCGCTCGGCGATGGCCTCCGCCCCGGCTCCATCGCCGACGCCAACGACGCAGCGCAATTCGCCGAACTCGAAACCCTGGGCGAACTCACCAAGATCGCCTGGGATCATGGCGTGCAGGTGATGATCGAAGGCCCCGGCCACGTCGCCATGCACAAGATCAAAGCCAATATGGATAAGCAGCTCGCCGCCTGCGGCGAGGCGCCCTTCTATACGCTGGGGCCGCTGACCACCGACATCGCGCCCGGCTATGATCACATCACGTCTGCAATCGGTGCGGCGATGATCGGCTGGTTCGGCACGGCGATGCTCTGCTACGTCACCCCGAAAGAGCATTTGGGCTTGCCCGACCGCGACGATGTGAAAGTCGGCGTCATCACCTACAAACTCGCCGCCCACGCAGCCGATCTCGCCAAAGGCCACCCCGCCGCCCGCCTCCGCGACGACGCGCTAAGCCGCGCGCGCTTCGAGTTTCGCTGGGAAGATCAATTCAATCTGGGCTTGGACCCGGATACGGCGCGCCAATTCCACGACGCGACGCTGCCGAAAGAAGCGCACAAGACGGCGCACTTCTGCTCCATGTGCGGGCCGAAATTCTGCAGCATGAAGATCACCCAGGACGTGCGCGATTATGCGAAGGCGAAAGAAGAAGCTGAGGCGGGCATGGCGGACATGAGCGCCAAGTTCAAAGAAATTGGCAGCGAGATTTACGTGCACCCGACGGGCGAGAAGCGCGAGGCGATTGATTAGGGGCGGCGACGCACCCTCTCCCGCAGCGCGGGAGAGGGCTGGGGCGAGGGGCCGGCGCCAGCGCCCCAAGGGCTGGACAGATCACAGCACTGTTGGAATGCTGACGCCAACAAAGGCGCGTGGCACATGCCAGAAATCATCATCATCGCCGGCCCAAACGGCGCGGGCAAAACCAGTTTCGCGCGCGAATATCTCACCACCGAGCGCGCCGGCTTCGCGTTCGTCAACGCCGATGAGATCGCGCGCACCATCGCCACTCCGGGGCTAACCCAAATCGAGATTGATGCGCGCGCGGCCCGCGCCATGCTCCAGCAAATCGCTACGCTCACCAGCGCGGGCGCCGACTTCGTGATTGAGTCGACGCTTGCGTCCCTAACCTACGCAGCCAAGATTCCCGGCTGGCAAGCGGCTGGCTATCGCGTGATCTTGTTCTACCTGCGCCTACCCGGCGTTGAAGCCTCAATCGCCCGCGTGAAGCGCCGCGTCGCCGCTGGCGGGCACGACATTCCCGAAGTGATCATTCGCCGCCGTTTCGCCAAAAGCCTGAACTATCTTGAGAACCGCTATAAACCCATCGTTGATGAATGGTACGTTTGGGATAGTCTAGAAGGCAGCTTCAGCTTGGCGGAGGCATCGGCGACCCATGGCTAAGACAACCGATCTGAAAAGCGTTCAGGCCGCGCTCGACCGCGCGGCGGAGAAAGCCGTGCACGGCCCGCGCGCCGCCCGCTCGGGTCGGTTCGTGGTGAGCAAAACCGCCAAGCAGGCCGCCGCATCCGCGCTGACGCAGCGATCACAAAAGCGGAAATGAGCTGCTATCCTGAAAAGGAGGGCCGTGCTTCATGCGCCGTCATTGCGGCGGCGGCATCCGCTTGATTAGCTCTTCCGAAGCATCGGCACTGCGTTTTGCGCTAATCGCGATATGTGGAAGCGCCCGCAGCGCTTGCATCAAAAGTTCTTCGCGATCCGCAAGACCTTGAGCCGTGTAAGCTTCAATTTGCTCTGCCGTGAGCCCTCGATAACCTAAATCTTTCAACATCTCTGAGATGAGAACACCCTGTCGTCGCCCGATCTCGGCATCAGCCCGTTCGCGATTCTCTGCGGTCGGCTGCAATCTCACGGCGTCCATATACGCGGCGTGTGCAGTGATAACATCTTTATTTCGTGCGAAATGCAGAGGCGTAGTTCTGATCGCCCAACTGTAACCAGGATCAGCGTGCCTCCCTCTGGTGGCCAATAGCGTCTGCAAAATGAGCTGACGTTCTTCGCGTGACTTTCGCACGCGCTCCCAGACTAGTGTGATGACGACGGCAGCTATGGGGCCAACAACAGCGGCCACAATCGCGCAGATAGCGACTACCAAATTTACGGTTTCACCGGTCATGCTCGCCCCAAGTTAAGCCTCGCCAGATACCATCCGCCTGAGAACATATCAAGTACAAAGCGGGGGCTTGCCAATTTTTGCCAACCACCCCATCCTCCCCCCATGGCCACGCGCAATATCAATCTCACCGCCGCACTCGATGCTTACGTCGCTGAGCTGATCGCCTCCGGGCAGTATCAGAACGCCAGCGAGGTGGTGCGCGCCGGCTTGCGGGCGCTGAAGGCGGCGGAGGAAACGCGCGCGGTCAAGATCGAAGCGCTGCGCGCCGCGATCCAAGAAGGCATAGATTCCGGCCCGGCCGAGCCGATCCACAATATCAGCGCTTGGCTTGATGAGATCGACGCCGAGGTCGAAGCCGAGCTTGCAGCGGAAGCTGCCGCCGCGCGCACATCGGCGGAATGAGGGCGCCTCAAAACCTCAAGCCGCCTGTTCGGCCCGCGCGCGCGGCGCAATTACAAAGCGCTGATTGATCGCGCCATCACCATGCTCTGCGAAAGCCCGCAAAGCGCGAGCGTGCGCCAAGACGAGGATTTGGCGGGCATCCTCTTCTTCCACCTCCGCCACGCGCGCTCGCGCGGTATTGCGCCAAAAGCGCCAAGGCATTTCATCGTGTTTACGTATGACGACAACACACTCACCATCTTGCGCGTGCTGCACGATTCCATGGATGTTCACGCGCATTTCAGCGGCGACGAAACTTAACCTTATCGTTGTGTCGGCCAAAGGCCGAGCCAACGACGCCTTTCTGGCGCGAAAGCCGAACGCGCGCTTGACTTACCCACGGGAGCCCACACGTTAGCCGCATGCTCGATGTGAAGCCCGCCCCGCGCACGCATGCGCCGCCCGCCAAGGCGTGGCGAAATTATTATCGCATTTACCGGGTGATGAATCTCGGCCGCATGGGCACGGTGTTTCCCGGCATCCATGGCGGGCCGGACGTTTTCCCCTCCAAGGAAATCGCCGAGGAGCACGCCCGCTCCGCCGTGAACGCGATCAATTGGCCGAACGCGTGCGTGATCGAGTTTGAAGGCGCGTTCCCCGAAGGCGATCGCGCGAACTGACGCGCGCGTTTCAGCGCGCCAGCGGCCAGATCACTTCGACCTGCACCGCCTCGCCCTCGCCGCCATAGCGCTCCCACATATCGGCGGCCGGCTTCATGCCCGCATCGCGGATCGCGGCGATCATGGCGTCGTAAGTTTCGCGCAGCGTGGTGTAATCGCCGCCATGCACCGCGCACATGGCGCGCCCCGCATACGTCTCGGCGATGTTGAGCCCGGCGATATGCAGCGGCCCGGTGACGTGCTCGTCCACAGGAAAGCCAAGCTCGACATGCACGCGGTCATCCGCGGCGGGGCTGAAATGCGCCATCGGCGCGCCCTGGGGCCGCGCGCCCGCCGTGGCGAACGCAGCCGAAAGCTGCGCGAACGTCTCGCTCACCACGCGGCCCACGTCCTGCGCCGCGCAGGTGCGCGTCACATACGCAAACGGCGCCGGCTCAAGCTCGGTGATGCGGAATTCGGCCATACACGCTGCCTGCCCCGTCAGGCTAATCCACGCAAGAGAACGAAAGGGCGCGACTGTAGAAAACACCGCTTGACGCGGCAAGGCGCCGCGCCTCCATACGGGCGGCGCAAAAAACGGAGACGCATCATGGCGCGCACCTTCCTGTTCAAAAGCTTGCGGCGCGCCATGCTGCAAAGCGGCGCCATCGGGCCAAGGGCCTTGTCGCGCCGCACATTTCTGGCCATGGCCGCCGCGGCCGCCGCCTGCCAGCAGCGCGCGGCTGGAGATGTCGCCATCATCGGCGCGGGTGCGGCGGGGCTCACCGCCGCCTATCGCTTGCTCGCGGCGGGGCGCGCGGTCACGCTCTACGAAGCCAGCACGCGCCTCGGCGGGCGCATGTTCACGCGGCGCAGTTTCAACGAAGACGGGCAATTCTGCGAGCTGGGCGGTGAATTGGTGGACACCAACCACACCGCGCTGCGCGATCTCTGCGCCGAGCTTGGCGTTGAAGTGCAGCGCATCGCGCCCGAGAACGGCCAGGAATTCTACCACATCAACAACCGGCTCTACGCGCAGCAGGATATGATCGGCGCCGACGGCCAGGGCGCGTTCGCGCGCCTTGCGCCGCGCATTGCCGAAGATCAAGCCAAGCTGCTCGATGCGGAAGAGAATTGGACCGAGCACGCGCGCGCGCTGGATCAAACCAGCCTGGCCGATTATCTCGCCGGCATCTCAAATCTCGCGCCCGGCTGGGCGATGGAGGTGCTCGACATCGCCTATCGCGGCGAGTTCGGCCTTGAGACGCGCCATCAATCGGCGCTCAATCTGGTGGATTTCATTAGCACGGAAACCGCCGAAGGCTTCCACGTATTCGGCGATAGCGACGAAGCCTTCCGCATCGCCGGAGGCTCGTCATCTTTGCCGGAAGCGCTGGCGCAGCGCATCGGCGAAGGCCCGCTGCGGCTTGGCCACGCGCTCACCGCAATCGCGCTGGGCGGCGCGGGCGTGCGCCTCAGCTTCGATAGCCCGCAAGGCGCGGTGACGCGCGAGCATGCGCAGGTGATCTTGGCGCTGCCCTTCACCAAGCTGCGTCAAGTGCAAGGCATCGACGCGTTGGGCCTGGATGCCGAGCAGCTGCGCGCGATCCGCGAGCTGGGCTATGGCGACAATTCCAAGCTTATGCTTTCCACCCGTGCGCGGCCTTGGCTGATCCAGCGCTGGCCCGCGCCTTCGGCCGGCGTGTTCTATTCGGACCGCTTCCAGCTGGCCTGGGATACGAGCCGCGGGCAAACCGGCGGGCGCGGCGTGCTGACCAATTTCCTGCAGGGCGTCGATAGCCGCGACGCCGCGCTGGCCGCGTTCACGCAGGGTTTGCGGCGCATCTCCCCCACCGGGGCAGACGCGCTGGAAACCGCGAACCCTGCTTTCATGGTGTGGAAGAACCACGCCTTCACGCAGGGCGCCTATTCCGCGCCGCGCGTGGGCCAATACACGACGCTGCTGGACACGATCGCCGCGCCTTCGCCGGACGGGCGCGTACATTTCGCCGGCGAGCATGCCAGCGTGGATTTCCAGGGCTTCATGAATGGCGCCGTGGAAAGCGGCGAACGCGCGGCGGCGGCGCTGCTGGCGTAAAATCTATCCTACAGAGATGATGCGGCATTAGGATGTAAGCATCCAAACAACGCCCGTGCGCATCTTGCCTGCATGACCCGCCTGCTCGCCGCCCTCGCCGTCCTCGCTCTTTGCGCCTGCGCCAGCACGCCGGCGCCCGCGCCGCCCGTGGGGCGCCTCTTGCACTATGTGCGCTCCAATCAAGATGGCTCGATGGCGGAGATGATCTACGTCTATCGCGCCAGCGCCACGAGGCTGGAAGTGGGCAAAATGGTTTCGCCCTGCACCAACGCCGCGTTTGTCACCGCCGAGCTTAATCTGGCGCGGGGCCAAGCCATGCGCTTGGTTGGCGGGCGGGTCGCGCGCGATGGATCGCAGGAGGCGTTTGCATGGCTCGACTACGACCCCGCCTCACGCCAAGTGCATGCGCGTGTGCCGCCGGCCGGCATCGACACACGCTTCGCGGCCAGCGGCGAGCCATGGATCATGTATGATTTTGATCTCGCCGACGTGAACGCGCTCATCGGCGACGGCCCGCCGCCGCGCGAAGATTTTTCTTTCGCCACGCATCTGATCTGGATGGCCGAAGGCGAAACCAATCCGTTTCGTGCTTTGGGCCAAACGCATGCGCGGTTCGCGCGCGCGGAAACGCACCAGGCTCGCCCCGCGTTGCGCTTTGAAGTCTCCGGCGCGTTGAACGGCCAGCTTTGGCTCGACGCCCGCGCCGGCCACATTCTGGAAGCGCGTTTCGCCGAGCCGAACCATGAAGGCTACGACAATTTCCGCCTCGTGCTGCAGGACGTGCAGGAGAACGGCGCCGCCGCCTGGGCCGAGGCGCGCGCAGCGCACTGGCGCGGCTGCCCGCCGCCTTGACGGCGCGCCGAAACTGGCGCCCTTACCGGCCATGAGCCAACGCGCGGTTTTTCTCGATATCGGCGCCCATTGGGGCGAAACGCTGGAGGAGGCGCTCTCCCCGGTCTGGCGGTTTGACGCCGTCTATGCGTTCGAACCTGACCCGGAAGCGGTGCGCATCATCGAGCAAAAATTCGCCGGCGAGATCGCCTCGGGCAAACTCATCCTCGTTCCCGCCGCGCTCTCCAACCGGGACGGACAAGCCGATCTGTTTGGCGGCAACGAAGGCGGGGGCGCTTCGCTCTATGCGGAGAAAACCAATATCGACGCCGCCAAGCATGAGAAAGTGAAGCTGATCTCCTCCAGCCGCTTCTTCCGCGAGACCTTCACCGGCGCCGACCTGATCCTCGCCAAGCTGAATTGCGAAGGCGGCGAAGTAGATATTCTGCAAGACCTCTCCGCCAGCGGCGAAATTCAGAAGATCGCGCGCCTTGTTGTTGATTTCGATATCCGCAAAGTGCGCGGCAAGCGCGGCCTCGCGCGCGCCACGATCGAGGCGATGCGCAAAGCGGGCTTTGACCGGTTCCTTCTCACCGAGGACGTAATGATCGGCGCCGATGCGCGCGCGCGCACGCGCAACGCCATCGCCCACATGCCTGAAGCCTTGCCCTATTGCGCCGATCCCGCCGCGCTGCCCACGCCGCCGCGGCGCCCGAAATGGACGCGCCGCGTCAAAACCTTCTTCCGCTACCTCTAGCGCATTCCCTTGCCGCCTTTGGCGGCGGCGCCTAAAACAATCCGGCGAGGAGCGTGTTGCAGGCAAATCCCCATCAGCGATCGTACGTCCTGATCGGCGTGGCCTTGGCCTTGCCGATCGTCGTGCTGGTGGTGCTGCAAGTGCTGTTCGCGTTCAATCGTCAGCGCGAGGACGTAGAGGCCGATGCGCTGAGCCGCGCCGAGCAAATCACCATGCTCGCCATGGCGCGCGCGGAAAGCGATTTCGCGCTGATGCGCGTGCTCGCCACCGCCGATCCGTTTGAGCGCCGTGAATGGCCCGCCGCGTATGCGCGCGCGGCCGAGGTGGCGGCGCTCAACCCTCATTGGCGCAACGTGATCCTTTCCAATCTTGACGATGGCGCCGAGATTTTCAGCCTCGCACGCCCGTTCAGCGGCGCGCCCGCGCCACTGAATTCGGCCGTGGCGGAAGCCGCCGCAGAGGGCGGGGAGCGCATTTTCGGCGGCGCCTGGCGCGAAGGGCCCACCTGCCCTTGTGTTTATCTGCACACCCCGATCCGCGCCGAAGGCGGGCGCAATTACATGCTGTCGGTCGCGCTCGATCCCGCGGTGTTTCGCTCCGCCTTGATGCGCCACGTGCCGGAAGGCGCGGTGGCCGCCATGGTGGATGCGCGCGGCAATTTCATGGCCCGCAGCCTCGCGCATGACGTGCGTTTCGGCACGCCGGCCACACGCTATGTGCGCGACGCCGTGGCCAGCGAAGAGCGCAGCGGCGTTTACGCCGGCGCCACGCACGAGGGCTTCGCCAGCTACACCGCGTTCTATGCCTCGCATGCGGGCTGGTCCACGCACATTGCGCTCTCGCGCAGCCTGATCGATCGCCCGCGCGCGGTCTCGTTCGCCGCGGTTGCAGTGGGCGCGTTGACGGCGCTGGCGCTGGCGGCGGGGCTGATCTTCTACGCGCTGCGCGATCTCGCCGCGCGCCGCCAGGCCGAAGCGCGCATGGCGCAAACGCAAAAGCTCGAAGCCGTCGGCCAGCTCACCGGCGGGGTGGCGCACGATTTCAACAATCTGCTCACCGTGATCATCGGCGGGCTCAACATGCTGCTGAAGC
>DAOMPU010000078.1:0-8947 GCA_035444925.1 Terricaulis sp.
CGAGCGCGATGGCGCTTTGATACGTGCGCGTGCGCAAATCCATGCGCGCGAGCGCGTGGCGGCGGGTGAACCACCAGGCGCCGATGGCGGCGGCGATCAACAGCCCCATCGCCCATGTGGGCGTATTCAGCCAGCCGGCGATATGCGCGGCCAGCAGGAAAGCGAGATCGATGCCCGCCGTGCGGATGTTGGGCTTCTTCGCCACACCTCAGCTCATCAAAAAATCGCGCTTGCCCAGCTCGACGCCGTTATGGCGCAGGATGTCGTAGGCGGTGGTGACGTGGAAATAGAAGTTCGGCAGCGCCCATTGCATCAGATAATCCACGCCGCTGAATTTCAGCTCCGCGTTGGGGATTTTCACCGAGACTTCGCGTGTCTCACTACCCTTCAGCTGCTCGGCGCTGAAGCTTTCCACGATGGCGATCACGCGCGCGATGCGCGCTTGCAGATCGGCGAAGCTGGCTTCCTTATCTTCGATCGCTTCGGGCGCCACGCCCGCCAGGCGCGCCATCGCGCCCTTGGCGTGATCGGTGGCGATCTGCACCTGACGCAGCAGCGCGAACATATCTGGCGCAAGGCGCGCGCTCAGCAACACGCTGGGCTCGATGCCTTTAGCTTTTGCGTGCGCTTCGGCCTTGCTCAGCATGGCCGAAAGATTTTTCAGCATGCGCAAAAACATCGGCGCGCTCAGCGCGTGCATCGAAAGCTGGTGCATGGGCTCAAATATTTCCTGAAGCGAGGAGGCCCAGCCAATAGGCGCCGGCCTCGATCGCGATGATGACGAGAAGGGCGAGCCCGGTGAGGCGCGCCCATGCTTTTGCGGGCAGGCGCTTCAGCACCCGCGCGCGGCTGGCGCTCCAATACGCCAGCATGCCCGCCCCGGCCAGCCCCGTCAGCCAGAACGGGGCGCCGAACATGCCGCACGCGAATAGCGCGACGGCAAAAGCCAGATCGCCGAAGGCGACGGCGAAATGATACTCGCGAGCCGTCATCGCCGCGATGATGCGCGCGGATTTCAGGGCTTTCGCGTGCGCACAACCGTTAGCCGATGCAACCGGCTCCTTCCCCCCTTGTGGGGGAAGGTTGGGATGGGGGGTGCAAGCGCGATGCTTTGAAAGCGCGCCGCCGTCACCCCCACCTCCAACTCCTCCCCACAAGGGGGAGGAGAGTCGTGAGCTTGCTAAGGCCTGAGCGCGTGCATCAACGCGGCGAACAGGAACCCGCCCCAGGGCGTCGCAAAGCCGGTGGCGATGCCGATCGCCATCGCGGCGATGTCCTTGCGTTCGGACGGCATCTGCTTGGCGAAGAAATATTCGCTCGCCAGCCAGCACCCCAGCCAGCCGACAACGAAAAGGCCGAGCCCGTAGCCGAGCTTATCCGTCGCCAGCAGCGCCAGCGCAAACCCCACCGCCATCCCCCAAAGCTGCGCTTTGGCGAAGGCGTTGAGTTTGGGCAGTTTCATCAAAACGCTCGCAAACCCTCTCCCCCGAAAGGGGGAGAGGGTAGGGTGAGGGGGCGGCGCGGAGTCATGACTTGTCCTGCTGTTGGCGACGGCGGGCCATGTGACGCCTCGAAAGAAGTCGCGCGTTTCGCTGTCCGTCGTCGTCAGCATAGGTGGAAAGCGTCGCCGCCCTCAATTGAACGGGTTGCTCGCGGTGTAAGTCAGCCCCATCCAAATAAGCCAACAACTCGCGCCAAAGAGAGCGAGATGTAGGATGATCCAAACCACAGTTCGGGCTAACTTGAGCTCCCTCACGATTTGCAACCCTCCACCGCCTTGTGCGCCGAGATAGTCGCCGGAGATCTACCAAGAGCGCCTCAATGACGAGTGAATCGATACAGCGGCCCACTCTTCGAGGAACTTCGGAGCGTTAGATCAACTTCCCCATCGCCACAGCGGTATCCGCCATGCGGTTCGAGAAGCCCCATTCGTTGTCGTACCAGGTGAGGATCGAGCAGAACTTGCCTTCCATCACTTTGGTCTGATCGTTGTGGAAGATCGACGAGTGCGGATCGTGGTTGAAATCCATCGAAACGTTCGGCGCGTCCGTATAGCCCAGCACGCCTTTGAGCGGGCCGTCGGCTGCGGCTTTGATCGCCGCGTTGATTTCTTCCTTGCTCGTCGCCTTCTTGGCCACGAACTTGAAATCCACCACGGACACGTTCGGCGTCGGCACGCGGATCGAGATGCCGTCCAGCTTGCCCTTGAGATCGGGGATCACGAGGCCGATCGCCTTGGCGGCGCCGGTTGAGGTCGGGATCATGTTCAGCGCCGCGGCGCGGGCGCGGTAGAGATCCTTGTGCAGCGTATCCAGCGTCGGCTGATCGCCCGTGTAGGAATGGATCGTCGTCATCATGCCGTGATCGATGCCGATCGCGTCGTTCAGCACGCTCACCACCGGGGCGAGGCAATTGGTGGTGCACGAGGCGTTGGAGATCACCACGTGATCCTTTGTCAGCCCTTGATGGTTCACGCCGTACACCACGGTGTAGTCCGCGCCGTCGGCCGGGGCGGAAACGATCACGCGCTTGGCGCCGCCTTCAAGGTGGCTCGCGGCTTTATCGCGCGCGGCGAAAATGCCGGTGCATTCCAGCGCGATGTCCACGCCCAGCGCCTTGTGCGGCAGCTCGGCCGGGTTCCTGATCGCGGTAACTTTGATCTGCCCGCGGCCGATATCGATCCAATCCTCGCCGCTTTTCACTTCGCCGGGGAAGCGGCCGTGCACGCTGTCATAGCGCAGCAGGTGCGCGTTGGTGGCGACCGGGCCGAGATCGTTGATCGCGACCACCTCGATGTCCTTGCGGCCCGATTCATAGATCGCCCGCAGAACGTTCCGGCCAATGCGCCCGAACCCGTTGATGGCCACTTTCACGCTCATATCTTGCTCCTGCCGCCGGAATGATGGGGTCGCCCGCTGAAAAGAGGGCGGAATTGGCGCTGTTCCTAGCGTTTGGCGACGCTGGGGTCCAGGCGCAGAAGGGCGGAGCTGCTTTCACCGAATCGCACATCAGCGTAACAATTCGTCGCAATGGCGAGCCTGACCCAATCCGAGACGCTTTCGCCCGAGGTCCGCGCGCTGGCCTTGGCGCTGGACGCCATCGAGGCTGAACTCGCCGGCCTGGAACCAGGCGCCTCGGCCGACATTATCGCCAGAAGATTGGCCGCGCCGGTGCGTGCGTTCGACGCCGCGGCGAAGGCCAGCTTGGGAGGGAAGTCCTGATGCCCGCAATCCTGCTTCAAGTGTTCGGCCAGGACATCGCGCTCAATTGCGCCGCCGGCGAGCAAAAGCGCCTGGAAGATCTCGCCGCCGCGCTGAATGCGCGCCTCAGCGGCTTCGCCGGCGATCCGG
Organism: Terricaulis sp.; assembly: GCA_035444925.1. Lineage (GTDB taxonomy): Bacteria > Pseudomonadota > Alphaproteobacteria > Caulobacterales > Aquidulcibacteraceae > Vitreimonas. The sequence goes on from DAOMPU010000078.1 coordinate 3,351, forward strand.
ACGCGATGCGTGCGCTGGTGCTCACCTCGCTCGCGCTGCTGGACGAAACCCAGGCGACGGCTGCGGCCCTCGCCCGCGCCCGCGGCGAGCTCGACCGGCTGACCGACATGATCGTCGATGCGCGCGCCGAGCCCGCCAAGGCCGAGCCGGCGGACGAACAGCGCGGCCGAACGCCCGCCCTGCGCATCGTCTCAGGCGCCGCTTGAGAGATCGCGCCCTCGCGCCTAGATTCACCGCGGGCGGTGTCTGCGGCGTGCGAGAGGCGCTTTTATCCCAGGGACCGTATCATCTCTCTCGGGAGCTGGCTCTGCTGCGGGCCCTGGCCTGCAGCACCTGGCGCCCACCTAGTCTTGCTAGGGTTCGAGTGGATGAGCAGGCCTCACGGCGCATGTGGCTCCGCCCAACGTTCTCGGGTTCTCGTCCTCCCCCGCGAGGGGGAGGTGGCGCGCGCGAAGCGCGTGACGGAGGGGCGGGCGCAAGCATGGGCAAGCATCGGCGCCGCCCCCTCAGTCATGCTCTGCATGACAGCTCCCCCTATCGGGGGAGCACGTGGTTTTTTCTGTGACCCACGATCCCAACCTCGAAGCCGCCAAGGCCGATGCGCGCATGCAGATGCGGGCCGAGCGCAATTTGCTCGAACCGGGCGATGCGCCGCTGCGCCTAATCGAAAATTTCCCGCTTGAACTCGCGCGCCATGAGCCGGTCGCCGGTTATTGGCCGGTGGGCGGGGAGATCGATGGGCGGCCTTTGCTGGCCGCGCTTTCCAAGGCGGGCCGCAAGATTTGCCTGCCGCGGATGGAAAGCCGCAACGGCCCCGCGCGGTTTTACCAATGGCGCGCCGGCGATGCGCTGCGCGCGGACGCGTTCGGCGTGCCTTCGCCCCCGCCAAATCCGCCCGAGCTTTCGCCGCGCCTCATCCTCACGCCGCTCTTGGCGTTTGACCGCTTGGGCCATCGCCTCGGCCAAGGCGGGGGCCATTATGACCGCATCATCTCGCTCTACCGCGCGCATGGCGCGGTGGCGGTGGGCCTCGCCTACGCCGAGCAGCAAATGGACGTGGTGCCGATCGGCGCGCACGACGCGCAGCTCGATTGGGTGATCACGCCAAAAGAAGCGATCCGCTGCCGGGTGGAGGGGCTGCGCGGGCGGAGCTAGCCGTTGCGCGCGCCAAACGCAGCGTGAGCCCTTTCCCGCCGCGCCCGCGCCTGCGTTTGCGAGCGCCGCCGACGAGGAGTCCAATGAAGCGTTGGTTTTTCGCCATTTGCGTGCTTGCAGGGGGGTGCGGCCCCGCCGCGGCGCCAGGCGAGAGCGCGCCCGATTCTGCGCCGCAGCAAGCGCCGGTCGCGCAATGGCCGATGGGGCCGCTGGGCGAGTTCGAGGCTCAGGCTCAAAGCGGCAGCGCGCTGGAGCGTTGGCTGTGCGATTTTTTCTCTGCGCCGCCAGACTCGCGGCCTGATCTTTTGGCCCGCGCCCCGCTCCCCTTTCCGCCGGGCGCCAACCAAGTCCAGCATAGATTCGAGAGTAGGGGCGACCCCATCGGCGACGGCTACACCGACGATAGGCCGCCCGACGAGAGGCATCGATGGACGATCGGCCAGCGAGATGACGGCGGGCGCATCACCTATCAATACGATGTCGCGCACGCGACCCGGAGCAAGTACGCAATCGATTTGCGCATCGAGATGCCCGATCATCCGCACGATTCAGCGTCAGCGCAGGCTTTCCTTCGTCGCTTCGGCGCGCCTCATCATGAGCCCGCCACGGACGTGTACTCCGTTGTAATTAGAGACACCGAGCGGGACGAAGGCGGGGGGTTCAGCCCTTTCCGGATCAGCATGTGGGCGCCGCGCGGAAATATCACCATTGGATGGATGTATGAGCAACAAGCGCGCTTTGGTCGGCGCTTCTGCCAGCCTTGAAGCGGCCCACTTGTTCAAGCCGGCGTGCGCATCGTCGATCGCGCGGCTTGCCTGGCCGGATAAAGACAAGCGCGCTGAGCCGGCCAGCTTGAGAAATCGGGCGCGCCCCGCTAAACCCCCGGGCCATGGCAGGCCATTCGAAATTCGCGAATATCATGCACCGCAAGGGCGGGCAGGATAAAAAGCGCGCGCAGGCGTTCACCAAGCTGGCGCGCGAAATTCAGGCGGCGGTGAAGCTCGGCGGGCCTGACCCGGCGTCCAATGCGCGCCTCTACCGCGCCATCGCCGCCGCGCGCGCGCAGAGCATGCCGAAGGATAATATCCAACGCGCCGTCGATAAGGGCGGCGGCGCGGGCGGGGAAAACCTCGAAGAGATCCGCTACGAAGGTTTCGGCCCTGGCGGGGTCGGCATCATCGTCGAAGCGCTGACCGACAACCGCAACCGCACCGCCGGCGAAGTGCGCAGCGCCTTCACCAAGCATGGCGGCAATATGGGCGCGGATAATTCCGTCTCGTTCGCGTGGAAGCGCCTGGGCGAAATCCGCTACCCGCTTTCCGCCGCCAGCGAAGACGCGATGATGGAAGCGGCCATCGAAGCGGGCGCGGAGGATTGCGCGGTTGAGGAAGAGCAGCACGTGATCACGTGCGACGTCACCGAGCTTGGCGGCGCCTCGCAGGCGCTGGCGAAAAAGTTCGGCGATGCGGTGAGCGCCAAATTCGTTTGGCGCACCGACATCGCTATCCCGATCGAGGGCGATCCGGCGGAAACGCTGATGAAGCTGATCACCCAGCTCGATGATCTCGACGACGTGCAGGACGTCTATTCCAACGAGGAAATGAGTGAGGCCGAGCTCGCGCGCTTGAGCGGCTGAAGGCCGAATAGCGGTTGATTTTTCGCCCTGCCGGTCCGCAAAATGCGGACTCGACTGGGGGAAAACAATGAAGCCGCTTCGCACCATCTTCGCTGCGTTGGTTGTTTCTGTCGCGAGCGCCGCAGCCGCCTACGCCGATGGGCGCATCAGCGTGGGAACGCATCAAGGCGAGCTGACCAGCCGCCATCCGCGTCTGCGCGATAATTCGCACTGGGATTGCTTCCAATTGCCCACAATCGCGGGCCGGCAATACACGATCACGCTGCGCTCGCGCGCGTTCGATACGTATCTGCTGGCCGATCGCGCCGGCTGCGAAGCGGCCCAGCCCGCGCTGCGCAACGATGATTTCGAGAATGGCGGCACGGATTCGCAGCTGAGTTTCGTCGGCGACGGCGCGACCTACGGCGTGTTCGTCAATTCCTACGGGCCAAATCAAACCGGCGCCTATGCGCTCACCGTCGCGGAAGCGGGCGCGGCCGCGGCGTCCGCGCCGGTCAACGCCGCCGCGCCGCACCAGGAGCAAAACTGGATCGAAGCCTGGGCCGCGTTCGAGCGGCGCGATTACGCCACCGCCGTGCGCCTCATCCGCCCTTACGCCGACGCGGGCGAGGCGAGCGCGCAGAACATGATGGGCTACACGCTGTTCAACGGCCTCGGCGTGCAACGCAACATGGTGGAGGCGGGGCGCTGGTACGGCCTCGCGGCCGCGCAGGGGCATGAGCCTTCGCAGCGCCAGCTCAATCTGCTCGCGCCCCATATCGCGCAAGCGCGTTTCGTTGAGCACATTGATCGCTACGGCCCCAACACCACGGACGTGCACTCGTTCCACTACGACGTGAACGTCTATTGCATTTATAGCGGGCCGAATTGCTCGACCTGGCGCCGGCGCGCGCAGGAATTTCAAGATGCATGGAACGCCCGCGCGGAAGCGGAGAACATGCGCCGCATCTGGGGCCTCTATGGCGGAAACTCGGAGCAGGAAGCGCGCCAATATCGTGAGCGCAGCGAGTGCCTGCGTCGCGTCACGGAATCAATCGAGCGGCAAACCTACGGCCAGCAGACGTGGCGCTACGTCAATAATTGCTGAGGCGCGTTAGAGCCCGCCCAGCGTGGCGGCGATGTGCTGCAGCGCCACCCAAACCGGCGGGGCGAGAAAGCCGATCGTTGCTGCGGCCGCGAAGGCAAGCGCCCAGCGGCCGAAGCTGGCCATGCGCCGCGCCGGGCTTTTCACGACTTTATAGGACACATCAATCACTTGCGCCGCATCGACGGGCGTCTGCTCTGCTTCGCGCAGGCGGATGGGGCGGTGCTGAGCCATGCTAAGCTTTCATTAAGTGGCTCAAAGCGGCGAAGGCAAGGCCGCTCGCCCGCCAGCACGCACGGCAAGGCCGCCGACGCGGAGTACGCGCCGGCGGCCTCTTATTGCGCCGTCACAAGCTCGGGGAGGGGCTAGCTGCGACGACGATTGTTGTGATCGCGGCGCTCCGCATAGACCTGCGCGGAGAGGCGATCGAAGCGGCGGTCGAGATCGGCGCGTTCGCGCGCGTCCAGCCCGTTGCGGCGATAGCGCGCTTCAAGTGCGGCGATATCGTTGAACTCGGCGCGCAGGCGCCCCGCTTCGCGGCGCGAGAGCGAGCCGTCGCGCACGCCTGCATCGATGCGCGCATCAAGCTGGCGTTGGCGCTGGTTGATCGGCGTCCAGCCGCGATCCTGGCGATCGTTGCGTTCCCAGCGGATGCGCTGGCTCAAACTATTGAAGCGGCGATCGAGATCGGCCCGCTCCCATTGCGAGAGGCCGTTGCTGCGGCGGTAATCGGCTTCGATGCGCGCGATCTGATTGAACTCGGCGCGCAGGCCCGCGGCTTCGCGGCGCGTCAGCGCGCCGTTGCGCACGCCTTGGTCGATGCGATGCTCCAGCTGCGCTTGGCGCTGGTTGATCGGCTGCCACCCGCCATAGCTTTGGGCGGCGGCGGGGGCCGCAAGCGTGAGCGCACCCACAGCGGCGGCCATAGCGAGAAAGGTTTTCATCGGTATTCCTCAACTTTCTGGCCCTTGGGCCGGTGACAATTCAACCGATCGCGCGCTCTGGCCGTTCCACCGGAACATGAGCCTCGCGCCGGCCGGGGCTTCGGCCTGTTGCTAAGTTCCCCCCGGCGTTCCATACCGGCGAAAACTTTGGCTAGACCTCAGCGCCGACATCACCATTGCGCGCGGGGGCTGAACCGAAGCTGATGGAGCAATTCATGGCCGAGCTGGTCGTTGTTTTTGGCGGTTCTGGATTCATCGGCCGCCAGGTGGTGCGGGCGCTGGCCAAAAGCGGCAAGCGCGTGCGCGTGGCGATGCGCCAGCCCCATCTTGGCCATGAGCTGCGCGTGATGGGCGATGTCGGCCAGATTCAATTGGTGCAAGCCAATGTGCGCTTCCCGCAATCGATCGATGCGGCGCTCGATGGTGCGGACGCGGTGGTGAATTTGGTCGCCGTCGCGCATGAAAGCGGCAAGCAGAATTTCGAAACGCTGCACGTGGACGCCGCGCGCGATATCGCCGAAGCGGCGGCCAAGCATGGCGTCAAGCGCATCGTGCAAATTTCCGCTTTGGGCGCCGGCCCCAAAGGCTCGCGTTACGCCAAGAGCAAATATGCGGGCGAGCGCGCGGTGCTGGAAGCGGCGCCGACGGCCACGATCCTGCGCCCCTCGGTCGTGTTTGGGCGCGAAGATCATTTCTTCAACCGCTTCGGCGAAATGGCGCGCAACCCGCTGCTCTACGGCCTGATGGGAACCATGCCGCTGATCGGCGGCGGCAAGAC
>DAOMPU010000079.1:0-8887 GCA_035444925.1 Terricaulis sp.
GACGTTGATCATGTAGCCGACGCCCTTCGGAGCGCCGACCGGATCGTGCGATTGCTCGTCGGTGAAGACGATCAAGCGCGCGTCCTTCTTATCAACTTCCGCCACCGCACGGCCGAGCCACGTGCCGCCATGCGGCTGCGAATGAACGATCGCGTCGCGCAGCGCAAAGCCGCGCCGCGACGGGATCTTCTTCACGTGCTCGGAGAACGTGAAAATTTCCACGTCCTCGGCGATCTCGCGCGCCAGCACGGCGAGTCCGCACGCCGCATCGAGCCGGCGCATCTCCGAACGCGCCGAAAGCGGGCCTTCCATCGATCCGGACACGTCGATCAACAGCCGCGTCTTGCCCTTGAGCTTCGCGTGCCCCTTGATCGCGCTGAACATCGCGTGCTCAAGCTCAGCCTCCAGCTCCGGCGCGTAATGCGCGGCCGCGATGAAGCGGTACGGCAAAACGCGGTCGGTGCGCATGGCCTCCAGCGCGCCGGCGATGGTCTTGCGCGGCACCTTGGCGTGCAGCATGCCGCGCAAATTGCGCAGCAAGGCCAGCGCGCCAAGCTTGTTCTCCGCGATCAGGCGTTCGAACGCTTCCTTCTTGTCGGCCCCGCCCGAAAGCGCGACCTCCCACGTATCGGGCGGCGCAAGCTTGCCGTCGATCAGCTGCTTCCAGACTTTTTCCTGGGCCGCGTCCTTGGGCTTGGCATGCGTGATGAACAGCACGTCGCGCAGGCGCACCGCGCCGTCGCGATCGTACTTCGCCAGCTGATACGCATCGAACTTGGCGAACGCGCGCGCCAGGCCCTTCTTGGCTTGCGCCGAGACGGCCCGTTGCTTGCGCTGCTGCATCGGCCCCAACGCATCGGCCCAATAGATCGCCAGGAATTCGGTCAATTCGTCCGGCCGCTGGATGATGCGTTCGAGCGTATCGGCCACCAGCGCCTTATGGCCCTCGTGGCGCGCCATCTCGCGCGCGATCAAAAGCGGCGCATGGCGCAGCTTCATCTGCTCGCGCGCCTCAATCGCCAGGGCGGCGACCTTCGCGGGCGCGACCTTCGGCACGAGCGCGGCGATGCGTTCGGCGATGGAGATTCCATTCTCGTAGAATTGATCTTCCCAGAGCATGCAATTCATCAGCGCGCGGCGCAGCTCCAGCTCCGGCGCGAAGGCGCGCCCCTTGGCGCCCTCATGCGTCTTTGCGCTCTTGGCCTTGTTGATCGTCGCCATCACATCACCTCACTCTTCCACTCCATCATCACTTTGCGAAATCGCCAACCGGGGAACACTTCGGCCTCCGCAGATCCGCCCATATCGGGCAGGCTTCACCCAAAGAAGTAGCGGACGCCCTCACCACCGGCTGACCTTGTAAGGCGGCAAACGCCCGCCAAACGGGCCGCTTGGCGCCAAAGGTTTTGGCGGGGAACGGGCGTAAACGAGCTCCCTTGCGGGAAACTGAGCTACAGCCTTGCGGCTGACGCGATTTGAACGCGCGACCTCCGCGCATCCGCGCGGCGCTCTTACCGATGCACTCGTTTGCTTCACCACCGCCAAACGGCTTTAGCGGGGAACGTTCAAGAGCGCGTCTCCCCTTTCGGGGCTGCGGCGCTGCTGGGCAGCTCTTCCGCCGTGCGAAGTACGCGCGCTTTTCACCACCGCCAAATTCGTACCGAAACGGGGAACGGGCGAAATCTGCAACGCGGCCTTTCGGCCGCACGTGCTCTACCAGGCTGAGCTACAGGCCCCCAAAACGCAAAAGCGTGTTGGACCTGGCGGGATTTGAACCCGCGACACCGTCGTTAGAAGCGAAGTAACAGATCTCTTCACCACCGTTTCGGCAGCTGTTTTGCCGGGGAATAAGCGAGAGCGGGACGACACGCGCTGCGCAAGATCAAAACGATCCGGACCCGCGTCACGACGCCCCTCGCGAGAGCGCCTCCACGGTACGCATACGCACGCCGCCTGGGCCGCGAAGGAGCGGCTGGTGCGAAGGATCCGCACTCTTCACCACCGGCAAACTTGCGCCGGGCCAAACCCGGCAAAACTCTCCTCATTGCCCAAGGCGAAGGCTTCGGAGAGGCGGGCAAACAAAAACCCCTCCGGAGCAAAGCTCGGGAGGGGTTCGAACCTCGAACGCTACAGAATGGGATCAGCCCATTCCGCCTCCGCGAGAAAGCACGCGCAGCTCATCAGCGCCGGTGAAACCGGCGTTGAGCACGCATAGGATGATTGGTTTGCCCATCATCGAACTTGCTTCCTCGGGTTTTCGCGCGCGCCAATCGCGAGCGAAGGGCGCGGTGTATGATCTTCAATCGCGACGCCGTCAAGGCAAAAAACGCACGTCTTTCGCGCTTTTCACGCACCCTCTCGCGGATGCATACTGCGCGCATGACCAAACCCGCCCTCCTCGTCCACCCGCCGCTCGGCCTGTTTGAACTCCAACTCGGCGCCTATGACGTCGTGCATTGGCCGCCGGAAAACGAACAAGTCCGCACCGATGTGCGCGCGGCGGTCACGGTCGGGCATGTCGGCCTCACCAATGCGATGATCGACGCGCTGCCCAACCTCAGCGCCATCGCCTGCTTCGGGGTCGGCGTCGATGGGCTCGACCTTGCGCACTGCAAAGCGCGCAACATCGCGGTCACGCATGGGCGCGATATCAACCACGAGGATGTGGCCGATGTCGCCATCGGGCTGATGATCGCGCGTCTGCGCCTTTTCACCGAAGGCGAGCGCGTGCTGCGCGAAGGCGCATGGAAGCCCCCGCTCGCGGTGCCGCCGCAGCGGCGCCTGCGCGGGCTGAAGCTCGGCATCGTCGGCATGGGCGCGATCGGCCAAGCCATCGCCCACCGCGCGCAGGCCTTTGGGCTAGACATCCGCTGGCACGGCCCCCGCCGCAAACCGGAGCTGAGCCATACGTACGAATCCGATCTGCTCGCGCTCGCGCGCTGGGCCGATGTGCTGGCCATCGCCGCGCGCGGCGATAAGAGCACCGAGAACATCATCGACGCCCGCGTGATCGAAGCGCTCGGCGAGCAAGGCGTGCTGATCAACATATCGCGCGGCAGCGTGGTGGATGAAGACGCGCTGATCGCCGCGCTGAAAGGCGGGCGCCTCGCCGGCGCGGGGCTTGATGTGTTTCAGGAAGAGCCCACCCCGGCCGCGCGCTGGAAGGATGTGCCCAACACCACGCTGACGCCCCATCTTGGCGGCGGCACCCGCGATGCGCTCTACGCCGGCTCGCAGAACGTGCTGGAAAACCTGCGCCGCTTCTATGCGGGCGAGCCGCTGCTCACGCCTTTGCAAACCTAAGCATCGTCATTCCGGTCGCGCGGAGCGCAGGCCGGAAACTAGGGGCAAACGCATCACCATTTGCCCCTGGGTTCCGGGCTCAATGCTGCGCATTGCCCCGGAATGACGAAAAGAGGAACTGCGCGCGCGTGTCATTGTTCACTCTCCAGACAGCATGAATGGAGAGTTCCCGATGGCTGAGAAACAAGGCGGCGGATCAACGCCGTGGGTCGCGTTTTTAGCGGGCGTGATGCTCGTGGGCGTGATCGGCTTGGGCGTGTGGGCCTATAATGACGGCATGATGCAGCGCGAAGTCGCGGACATGCAGATCGAGATGCCCGATGTGAATATCGAGCCGCCGGAGGTCAATCTGCCCGAACCCCCGCCCGCGCCGCAATTGCCGCCGAGCGCCGAGAACGCGCCGGCTGAAGCGCCGGCGACGCCGTAAATAAGGGGCGGCCCGCGGAGGCCGCCCCTTCCGCTTCAGCGCAATTCGAACGTTACGTTCACGCCCGCGCGCGTGGTTATGACGCCAGGCGAAACAGAAAGCGCGACGGGCGCATTTTGCACATAACCTTCTCTGCCGATCCGCGTGCCGGTCACCACGATTTCCTCGCTCACATTGACCTGCGGCGCGCCCGGCTCAGCAATCGCGATGACGCGCACCACGCGCAGCCCAAACGAAGCCGCGTAGATTTCCGCGCGCCGCCGCGCCTCGGCCGAGGCGTTGCGGCGCGCCACATCGAGCTGCGCCGTGGGATCTTCCAGCGAGAAGGTGACGTTCTGGATGCGATTGCCGCCTGCTTCGATCGCCGCCGCCGCAATCCGCCCCGCCTCGCCCACGCGCCGCACCAGCACGCGAACCGTGTTGGTCGCCTCGTAATCGATCAGGCGCTCCTCGCTGTTCGTATGCCGATAGCGCGGGCTCACGTTCACCTGCGCGGTTTGAATATCGCGCGCCGCCACGCCCGCATTACGCAGCGCTTGCATCAAGCTCTCCATGCGCCGCGAATTTTCCGCCAGGGCCGCCGGCGCGCTTTGCGCATGCGCAGTAACGCCGAGATTGATGGCGGCGAAATCAGGCGCCGCTTCGGATTCCCCTTGCGCGCTGATGCTCAGCAGCGTGCGCTCGGGCGCGGCCTGCGCCATCGCCAGCCCCGGCGCCAGCATCAGCGCCAACGCCAAAGCCGCCACGATCCATTTTCCGCTCATGCTGACCTCCCTCAAGGAAGCTCAGCCTAAGGTGCGCGTGCGCCCCCGCGCGCCTCACATTCCCGCGAAGCCGCGCCGCACGGCCTCACTTTCCCGAGAGCGCATACAAAAAGGGCGGCCCGCAAAGGCCGCCCTTTCCGCGTCTATGAAGCTTTTATTGCAGCTCGAACGTCACGCTGACGCTCACGCGGGTTTCGATCTCGCCGGGGGAGATCGGCGTCGAGGCATCCTGCGCCATGTTGCGCGCGGCCATCATCGGCATCGGGATCGGCGGCGAATAGCCCCCGCCCTCGCTCACCGCCACGATGCGCACCACGCGCATATTGAGCGCGCTGGCGTAAAGATCGGCGCGGCGGCGCGCTTCGGCGATCGCATCGCGGCGCGCCGCATCGAGCTGCGCTTCGGGCTCGGCGTGCGAGAACGAGACGCCGTGAATGGTGTTGCCGCCCGCGGCCACCGCCGCATCGATCACGCGGCCGAGATTGTTCACGTTGCGCACGCGCGCATTCACGGTGTTGTTGGCCTGATAGCCGGTGATCAACGGCTCCTGGCCCTCGCGATATTGCTGCTGAGGATGCACCGAGACATTGGAGGTCTGAATATCCCGCTCGGCCACGCCAGCGCGGCGCAGCGCTTGCGTCAAGGCGGTCATCCGGCGCGCGTTCTCTTGCAGCGCGGCCTGCGCGGTCTGCCCTTCGGTGGTGACGCCGAGATTGATGGTGGCCAGATCGGGCCGCGCTTCGGACGTTCCGTCCGCGTTGATCTGCAGCATCGTGCCGCGCGGCGCTTCGAGCGGCGGCGGAGGTGTTTGGGCGGCGGCGGTCATCGGCGTGGCGAACCCTGCAAACGCCGCGAACACGAACGCGGCCTTGGTGAAACGCATGGAAAACTCCTTTTCCCTCGCAGCCCGTTAGCGCGGGCGGCGGCGGCTAAATTGCGGCGCTGACGAGGATTTAGGGCGCGCTAGCGCAAATGTGAGGGGCAACCATGCTCCGCCCCATGCGTTCTCCCCGCAAAGGAACCGCCCGATGCAAAAAAACACACCCGCAGAGCCGGCCGATAGCGCAAAATCGAAAAAGGTCCGCGACGCCGGCCCCGACGCCATGAAGCACCCGCCCGAGAAATGGGACGAAGTCGACGAAGCCGCCGACGAAAGCTTCCCGGCATCCGACCCGCCGGCGAAATATTAAGGCCGTTCTCGGCCATCCGCGGCTTGACCGAAACCCGCCCGGCGCGTGCTAGCATGCGCGCATGCGGCTGGTTCGGATTGCTTTTATCGTCATCGCCGCGCTCGCGGCATGGGCGATGCTCGTCGCCGTGGGCGCGCGCGAGGGCTGGTGGCGATCGAACGTGGCGGCGGCGGGCGACACCGCAGGCTTCCTGCGCTGGGCCGAAGCGCGATACGCGGCGGAATCCAAGGGCAATATCGCCATCGTGGTGATCGAGGGCGGCGAGGTCGCGCAAAGCTATTTCGCCTCGCATGGGCGCCCGGTCGATCAGGACACGCTGTTCCAAACCGCCTCCGTCAGCAAATGGCTGACCGCGTGGGGCGTCATGACATTGGTCGCGGACGGGCGCGTCGATCTCGACGCCCCGGTTTCACGCTATCTCACGCGCTGGCGCCTGCCGGCCAGCGCGTTCAACAATGACGAGGTGACGGTTCGCAGGCTGCTCAGCCACACAGCGGGTTTGACGGACGGTTTGGGCTATCTCGGCTTCGCGCCGGATCAAACGCCGCCGTCCATCGAGGAAGAACTCGCTCAACCGAGCGACGCGATGCCGGAGGTGAGCGGCGTCGTGCGCGTGGGCGCGCGCCCGGGTTCGGCGTGGCGCTATTCGGGCGGGGGGTATCTCATCCTGCAATTGCTGATCGAGGAAGTCACGCACGAGCCCTTCAACGATTACATGCGCCGCGCCGTGTTCGCGCCTCTCGGCATGATGCATTCGACCTTCGTTGATCCAGACCCCGATCGCCTCGCCGACTTTTACGACCGTGACGGCGCGCCTGCCATCCATTACAAATTCACCGCGACCGGCGCCGCCTCGCTCTACACTTCCGCCGCCGACATGACGCGCTTTCTCCAGGCGCAAATGCGCACGCCGAACGGCGTGCTGAATGCTGAAACGCTAGCCGCCATGCGCAAGCCGCACGCGAGCCTGCTTGGTTTGCCGATTTGGGGCCTGGGGCCGGCGCTCTACGCGCCGAACGGCGCGGGCGGCTTCGTCATCGGCCACGACGGAGCCAATCATCCGGCGATCAGCACCACGGCGCGCTTCGATCCCGCCACGGGCGATGGGATTATCGTGCTCTCCACCGGCGTCGCTGCGCTGGCGCACAGAATCGGCGGGGAATGGCTCTATTGGAAAACCGGAACTGTCGGCCTCGACACGTTCTTTCTGTTCGACCTGCCGCGCGTCCTCATCGTGTTTTGCCTAGGCGCGGCGCTGATCGTGGCGGCAGGCGCCTGGTTCGCCTGGTTCAAGCGCCGAAAGAAGCCCGCGACGCCGCGCCAGCCAAACCACTAAAGCGCCGCGACCGACATCCGCCGCCGATCGCCCAGAAACACGCTGTTGAACATCTGACGCGCTGCGGAGGCGCCGGTGCGGTCTCCCCGCGCGCGGCGCGCTTCGGCGAGGCCCCAATAGGCGTAGGCGTCGCTTGGGCTTTCGATCAGCGTTTGCAGGAATTCCATTTCCGCCAAAGCCGGCTGGCCGTTCAGCAGATACGCGGCGCCGAGGGTGCGGCGGATCGGATAATAAATGTACGGCGGCTCCATATAAGGGATCGTCTGCTGCATCTCGGCCGCGCGGCGCAGCTCCGCGATCGCGGCCGGATAATCCCGCTCGCTCATATGCGCGCGCGCCAGCAGCACGTGGCGATAGATTTCCAGGATCGTCTTGGCCGGCACGGCGGCGGCTTCCATCGCGGCGAAATCGCCGGTTTCGATTAGGCGGGCCAGCGCATCGGCCTCGCTGCGCGCGCCATCCGCGCGGCCCAGCTGCGCCAGCGCAACGCCGCGCGCAAAGCGCCACGCGCCGGTGACATAAGCCACCCCCTCCGGCGGCGCGGCGGCCGCGAGCACGCTTTCGGGATCGCCAAATTGCGCGCGCGCAAACCAGGGCGCGGCCTTCACCGGCTGCGCCAGCGGCACCAGCTGCGCCATCTCCATCGGCACGGCTTCATCCAGCTTATCGGCATATTGCAGCGCCGTGCGCGCATCGCCCGCCATCGCCGCGCTGGTCAGCACGAAGTGGACGTTGTGCGAATAATAGCCGTAGCGATAAAGCGGCGAGGCCTCCGCCGCGCGGAAGAAGGCTTCATCGGCGGCGATCGCATCGATATTGGCGCGGATGGACTCGCGGAAGCGCCCGACGCGATAATAAATGTGCGCCGGCATGTGCACGAGGTGCCCCGCTTGCGGCGCGGCGCGCGTCAGCCGCCCCGCCGCCGCTTCCGAGCGCCACGGATCAGCCGAAGCTTCAACCAAATGAATATAAAGATGGATCGCGCCCGCATTGTTCGGGCTGCGCGCCAGCACGGTTTCCACGCGCGCCAGCGCATCGACGATGCGCCCCTTCGGCGCGCGCCCGCCTGCCTCCCAATAATCCCAAGGCTGCGTATCCATCGCCGCTTCGGCGGCGATGATCTGCACCAGATCATTTTCCGGCACGCGGTTCGCGGCCGCCACCATCGCATCCGCAAACGCGGCATCGAGCGGCGCGCGATCCGCCGGGGGCGTCTCCGCGTAGCGCGTTTGGATCGCTTCAATCAGCGCCAATTCGGCCGGCGAAGCGCCCGCGCGCAATTCATACGCGCGCCGCGCGGCGGCGTAAGCGGGCGCGTGATCGCCCTCCTCCATCGGCGCGTTGATGTTGGGGCCGAGCGCGAACGCCTCGCCCCACGCGCACATCGCGCAGGTCGGATCGAGCTCTTGCGCATAGCGGAACGCGCGCACCGCCTCGGCGTGATTGAAGGCGTGCGTGTACCTGAGGCCCTGGTCGAAATATTCCTGCGCCATGGGATGTGTGGTGCGGATCGCCAAATGCGCATCGCCAAGGCCGGCCATCAGCGGCGGCGGCGCATCGGCGCTTGCAGGCAAGGTTTGCGCGTAAGCCTCCGCACTCGCCAGCATGCGCGCCAAGCTAGAGCGCCAAAGCGCGCCCGCATCGCGCGTGGTGCAAATGCCGGAGAAAAGCTGCGCGCGCAGCAGCGTCGCGGCCCCATCCGGCGCCAGCGAGGCGCCCCCGCCAACCAACGTCAGCGCCGCCAGCGCACCCACGATCCGAGTTTTGCCCATGATCTTGATCCACGGGGCGCCCCGCGCGCCCGAGAGCCGCGAGCTTATCCGGCGCCCGCCAGAGATCAATGCGGGGCGCGTTGAAACATCCCAAT
>DAOMPU010000080.1:0-8871 GCA_035444925.1 Terricaulis sp.
TCCGTCAGCCGCTTCATGCGCGCGCCGAACACGGTCGGCGCCTTGAGGTTGTCGCGGCTGCCCGCCATGGCTTTGAGGCCATTCGCGGCGATGCCGGAATAATCCTGCAAGGCGACGACCCCGAAAAACAGCGCGATCGTGCAGGCCAGATAGGTGAGCTCAACGTTCATCAGGCGAGCACCCCGAACAACGCCAGAAAGATCAGCACGCAAGCGATAATGCCGGCGAACCAAAAGAGCGGCCGCGCGATCGGCCAGCCGAACGCGTACCAGATCGCGTGGCCAAGCCGGCTCCAGAAGAAAATCTGCGCGCCGAGCACGGTCCACTGATTGGAGATATCGCTGATCGCCGCGATCAGGATCAGCGGCGCGAAGAACCACAGATTTTCGCGGTAATTATCCGTCAGCCGCTTCATGCGCAGCTGAATGACAGTAGGCGGATTCAGATTGTCGCGATTGTTCGCCATGGCGAGGCCGCCATTGTTGCGAATGCCGGTGCTGGCTTGGGCCAACATGACCACGAAGAACAGCGCGATCGTGTAAGCGAGATATGTGAGTTCTACGCTCATTGTTTTGTCCCTCCCCCGCGGACTTAGGCTTCGATGTACACATCCGTCAGCAGCTCGCCCGGATCGGGCTCGGGGCTCTGTTGCGCGAACTCCGCGCTTTCGGTGACGACCGCGCGGATATCGCGATCAATCTGCTTCAACTCGTCTTCGCTCGCGTGGCCCGAATCGATCAGCAGCTTCTTCACGTGCTCGATCGGGTCGCGCTTGGCCTTTTGCTCATCCACCTCTTCCTTGGTGCGGTACTTCGCAGGGTCGGACATTGAGTGGCCGCGATAACGGTAGGTTTTCATCTCGAGCAGGTATGGGCCCTCGCCCGCGCGTGCGCGCTCAACGGCTTGCTTGCCTGCTTCGCGCACGGCGACGACATCCATCCCATCCACTTCTTCGCCGGGAATGTTGAAGGAGATGCCACGCTTGTGCAGATGCGTTTCCGACGACGAGCGCTGGATCGATGTGCCCATCGCATATTGATTGTTTTCGATGATGAACACGACCGGCAGCTTCCAGAGCGCCGCCATGTTGAAGCTTTCATAGACTTGGCCTTGATTGGCCGCGCCGTCGCCGAAATAGGTGAGGCACACTTTGCCGTCGCCGCGATATTTGTTCGCGAAAGCCAGCCCCGCGCCGAGCGAGACTTGCGCGCCGACAATGCCGTGCCCGCCGTAAAACGCCTTCTCGATGCTGAACATGTGCATCGAGCCGCCCTTGCCTTTGGAATAGCCGCCGCTGCGCCCGGTCAGTTCAGCCATCACGCCATTGGCGGTCATGCCCGTGGCCAGCATGTGCCCGTGATCGCGGTAAGCGGTGATCACTTGATCGCCGTCCTTCAGCGCGGCCTGCATGCCGACGACGACGGCCTCCTGGCCGATATAGAGGTGGCAGAAGCCCCCGATCAGGCCCATGCCGTAGAGCTGGCCGGCCCGTTCCTCGAAGCGCCGGATCAGCAGCATGTCTTTGTAATATTGAAGCAGTTCCGCCTTGCTCGCCTCAGCGGTGCGGGAACCGTTCGCGCGTTTGGTCGCGGCGTTGGCCATGTATGTCCTCCGCCGCCACGTAATGGCGCGCCCGTTTGCGCTGTCCACTGATGGCGGCGGGGTTCTCTTATGCGTTATTTACATGGCTCGCCAGTGAGCCCTGCGTTGTTGCAGTGCAGCAGAAATCAGCGCTGATCGAGTGCGAACACGATCTCTTCGGCATCCCCCGCGGCGAGGCTGATGCGGGCGCGCTCATCCAGATAGTCCAGATCGAGGCTCTCGGGGCGCATGCGCGCTGCGCGCGCTTCGAGCGCCGCACGCTCGCTGTCCAGTTCGGCCACACGCGCCTCAAGCACGCGCTCTTGCGCCTGAAGATCGACGAACGCGACGAGCCCCTGGCGCCCCGTTACGGCGTGCGCCGCGAGGTAAACAATGGCCCCGCCAAGAACGATATTCAGAGCCGTTACGCCGTGCTTGGCCATGGTCCCAACCCTTGAGTCGGCGGGACGTTGAGTCGAACTGGTTAAAGAATCGTATAGATTCAAAAATGTTCTATAGGCGTTCTTGTTGTGTAAAAACAAATGGATAAGCCGACGCCACTAGCGCTAGGCGTGAACGAAACAAGGCCATGCCCAAGGGATAGCGCTCAGCCCGCTAGGAAAAAATTTCACACCCCCGCCCGCCTGTTAGCGCCGATTGGCGCTTGCCGAGCGATGCAAAGCTTGGTTCTGGTGGTTCCGCAGGGATTCCACTGAGGGGATGAGGTAGTTCATGAAAACGATTTTGCGCGGCTTGGCGGCGGCTGGCCTGGCTTCTACGGCGCTATTGTTCACCGGCCCTGCCGTCGCACAGCAGGAACAGCAGCAGGTCTCGCCCTACGTGCAGGCCGTGATTGATCAATTGTCCGCGCTCGTGCCGGCGATGGCTCAGCAGGGTTACCCCAATTACGAAGTGCTCCAGCTCAACGCCATCAACAACGGCGTCACCGAGCCCTTCAACTACGCTAACGCCGATGCTCAGGACGTGGTGTTCATCGCGGTTTGCGACACCGATTGCAGCAACATTGACCTGCGCGTGAAGAATGGCGGCCGTGTCGTCGGCGAGGACGTGCTGGATGACAAGCTGCCGGTGGTGCAGACTGCGGAAAGCGCCCGCCCGCTGAACGTCGATGTGATCATGACCACGTGTTCGCAAAACCCGTGCGTCTATGGCCTGGCCGTTTTCCGCCGCTAAGCGGAGCGACGCATTCGCGTGAATGAGGGGGAGAGCGCTAAACGCTCTCCCCCTTTTTTGTCAGCCTTGCTGAAAGCCGACGATGGTGTCGGCGCCGGAATATTCGCCCTGGTCGTCGAGCATTTCGGCGATGCGCAGCAGCTGATTGTATTTCGCCGTACGGTCGCTGCGCGCCAGCGAGCCGGTTTTGATCTGGCCGCAATTGGTGGCGACGGCGAGGTCCGCGATCGTGCTGTCCTCGGTTTCGCCGCTCCTGTGGCTCATCACGGCGCTGTAGCCGGCGCGATGCGCCATCTCGACCACGTCGAGCGTCTCGGTGAGCGTGCCGATCTGGTTGACCTTGATCAGGATTGAATTGGCAAGCCCGCGCTCCATGCCGATGCGCAGCCGGTCCATGTTGGTGACGAACAGGTCGTCACCGACGAGCTGGCATTTATCGCCGATCAGGTCCGTCAGCGCGCGCCAGCCTTCAAAATCGTCTTCCGACATGCCGTCTTCGATCGACACGATCGGATAGCGCGAGACGAGATCGGCCAGATATTTCGCGTGCGCTTCCGGCGAGAGCGATTTGCCCTCTCCTTCCAACTCGTACTTGCCGTTCTTGAAATATTCGGTGGAGGCGCAGTCGAGCGCGAGGCCGATGTCTTCGCCGGGCTTGTAACCGGCCTTCTCAACGGCCTTCAGAATGAAGCCGATCGCCTCGTCGGCGCTGGCCAAGTTCGGCGCAAAGCCGCCCTCGTCGCCCACATTGGTGGCGTGGCCGGCATCCTTCAATTGCTTCTTCAGCGTATGGAAGATTTCTGCGCCCGCACGGATCGCGTCGCTCATGCTGGCGGCGCCGACCGGCATGATCATGAATTCCTGAATGTCGATCGGGTTGTCGGCGTGGGCGCCGCCATTGATGATGTTCATCATCGGCGTGGGCAGCACGCGCGCTTGCACGCCGCCGAGATAGCGATAAAGCGGAATCATGGCGCTATCGGCCGCCGCCTTGGCCGCCGCCAGCGAAACGCCCAGAATGGCGTTGGCGCCGAGGCGCGCCTTGTTGGGCGTGCCGTCGAGTTCGATCAGGATCGAGTCGATGCGGCGCTGATCTTCGGCGTCCATGCCCAAGATCGCGTTGGCGATCTCGCCGTTCACGGCCTCAACCGCGTCGCGCACGCCCTTGCCGAGATAGCGATCGGGTTCGCCGTCGCGCTTTTCGTTGGCTTCGTGCGCGCCGGTGGACGCGCCCGACGGCACCGCGGCGCGGCCGAAGCCGCCGTCTTCCAGCATCACATCGACTTCAACGGTAGGGTTGCCTCGGCTGTCGAGGATTTCGCGGCCGATGATGTCGGCGATGCCGGTCATGGAATTTCTCACTTGGCGGAGGGTTTGAGGGTGGCGCGTTTATCAACGCGCCGGCGCGCTCAAGGCAAGCTGCTTCCCCGCCCGATTGGTAAGGGCTGCCTTGCATGCGCGCAGCACAAAGCCCACGCCGCGGGGCGACGTGGGCTCAAGGCTTTCAGCCGTACCTTTCGGACTTTAGTCTTCCTTGGGCGGAAGCACTTGCTTGCCGCGATAACGGCCGCTTTTCAGGTCGATATGGTGGGGACGGCGCAGCTCGCCGGATTCCTTGTCCTCGACAAAGGTGTTCTTGCCCAGCTTATCGTGCGCACGGCGCATGCCCCGCTTGGAGGGGGAGGTTTTTCGCTTCGGAACGGCCATGGCCGGAAAACTCCTGGATCCCGCGCCCAGCGGGAAAGCGGGGCGGATAGCCCATGCCGCCGCCCGGGGCAAGGGGCGAACGCCCTCCCCGGCGGTTCCGGCTCAGGAAGCGCGGTCTTTGAGGCCCATTTCCCCTGAATGGCGGGCGCAATGGGCGCAGCAATAGATTACCCCCTCCGCCTCGACGCCATGGCCGATGATCATACATTCACAATGTCCGCAGCGGGGCGCCAGCGCCTGGATGGCGCACTCGAACGCGTCGAACGTCATTTGTTTGCCGCCGGAAATGACCTGAAACGCCTTGTCGTATTCATTTCCGCATACATCACAGCGCATGGCCGGCCTCCTTTGAAAGCCAACCCCCGACGCCGGCCGCCGTTCCGTCAGGCCCCGGCGTGAATATCCGCCGGCGCATCCGCGACGGCGCGCGACGCCAGGGTGAACCGCCGTTTCGTCGCGCTCTCGGCGCAGGCGTCCTTCACGTGCAGCACCTCCACTTCAATGACGTTCGGCGCGGGGCGGCGAATGGCGGTGAAGGCCGGCGGCTCGTGGCGCAGGCGCTGGGATAGCGTGCCGCTGCTCACGCAAAGGGCGCGCGTGCCGTAGAGGCGGGCGTGCGCAAAATGTAGGTGACCGGAGAGGAAAAGCTCCGCACCCGCATTGGTCAGCCTCTCGAGGCCGCGGACGCCGCCAATCGTGACCCCCTTGATGGGCGCATCGCCGGGCCAATCGAGCGGGTGATGCGTGATGATGATGCGCAACGCGCCGGGCGCGGCCTTCTGCAGCTCGGCGCCCGCGATGGCGGTTTGGCCTCGCGAGATCGCGCCCTGCGCCCAGTTGGCGCGCAGTTGAAACCCGCGCGCGGTGTTGACCGGCACGATGCTCCATTCAGGGGTGTGCCAAGCTTCCGTGCGGATGCCCTGCGCCGCGCGATTGAAGCGCCGCCAGGGGAAAAACACCCTGCCAAACGGTTCATAATACGGAACGTCGTGATTGCCGGGCGTGAGGATCACCGGCGCAGGCAAGGCGCGCATCCAGTCGCACGCTGCTTCCAGTTCGCTTTGCAGCCCGTCCTTCGAGATATCGCCGGTGATGATCACCGCGTCGGGCTTATTCTCTTCGACATAGCGCGCCGCAGCTTTAATGGCACCTTCGTGCTCGCAGCCGAAGTGCAGGTCGGTGAAATGGGCCAGTAGCAATGCAGATCAGGCCTTCTCAGGTTCAAGCGCCAACACGCGCACGCCCTTGGGATCGTAGCTTATGTGCACGCGGCCGTAAAAATTGTGCGGCTCACCATCCAAGGTGGACGGGATCATGCCGCTGGACACCACATCCGCGCGATGCGTCGGCCAAATTTCGACGGCCTCGTCATCACGCCACCCCTCTCCCAGCGCGCGCACGCTGACGCGGGCGAGATCGACGAAGTGATTGGCCTTCAGATGCACCCATTCCAGGCTTTCCCCTTCAAGGCCGCCGCCAAATGACGGCAGCAGCGCCCCTACAGCTTCCACCTTGCGGAAGGTTTCGCGCCCGGCCCTGGCGCGCAAGCTGCGCGTGAAGGCGCGCTTGAAATAGCTGCCCATGCGTCCAACGGCCGTCGCGAACTGGCCTTCGCGCGCGGCTTCCCGCACGCGCGCCAGCACGGTTGGCGCGCCGAACATGGCGGCGACAAAAAAGCGCTCGCCATTGGCGATCCCGGCCGGCATGCGCCTCTCCACGCCGCGCGCGAGCACCGCTTCCAGCGCTTCGCGCCAAGGCAGATCGCCATAAAGCGCTTTTGGCAGAATGTTCAGCGTGCCGCCCGGCAGCAGCACGAGCGGTGGCCCATCGCGCGGGGCCATGGCGGCGGCGGCGCGCGCGGTGCCGTCTCCGCCCAAAACGATGATCACGTCGAACTCGCGCGCGCGCATGAACAAGCGCCGCGACATACGATCGGCCCGCATCAGCGCGGTGTAGGCCACCCCCGCGTGCGTGAGCGTTTCCATCAGCCGTTCGCCGTCGCCCGGCTGAACGCTTCCGGCTTTTTCGTTGAAAAGCACCAGCGCCTTGCGCGCCGGTGCGGATTGATTGGTTTCGGCGAGGGCGACGCTGGGTTCCATGCGGGAACCAAACGCCGCCGCGTGCCTGCGGTTCCCTA
This sequence comes from Terricaulis sp., assembly GCA_035444925.1. Lineage (GTDB taxonomy): Bacteria > Pseudomonadota > Alphaproteobacteria > Caulobacterales > Aquidulcibacteraceae > Vitreimonas. Next base: position 6,620 of record DAOMPU010000080.1, read on the forward strand.
GTTTACGCGCCGCGCGCTCGCGCCTGACGAAAGGTCGAGATTGCGGACGGAAGCCTCTCCCATCCAGCGCAAGCTGGCCCCGCTCGAGCCATCCACCGAGATGGTAGAGGACGCATATACGGTAGCGTTGGCGCCCGAAGAAGCTTCGGCGCACACATCCGCACAGCGCAGCTGCTGGGCGCGCGCACTGGCGCCGCTGGAAATATCGAGCCGCAGCACGCCGCAGCGGCCAGCCACTTGCGCGCTCGCGCCGGAGGACACGCCGAGCAGAAACACGTCGGCGGCGACCTGGCGCGTGTCCACTTCCGCTCCGGCGGCCACGTCGAGCCCGCCAAGATCGGGCATGGTGATGCGCACGTGCGCATCGCGCCCGCTCCAACGCCCACGCCTGTTGCGATCAGGCTCAATGCGCAATTGCCCGCCCTCGACGCGGGTCACGACATTGTCCACGCGCGGGCCGGTGAGCTCCACCGAATAGGCCGGGCCGACCACGATTTCGACGGAGACCCGCCCCGCCGCGCTCACGCTGTCAAAGCCCGAAAGCGCGCGGGTTTCTGCGTTGGCGACGCCGGCCGTTAGGATGGCCGCGACGATGGTTGCGAGCATGAGACGCATAAGTTTACCTCAATTGCTGACGGAGCCGCCAAGCGCGGTGGAATTGCTGTTGCTGCGCGGATTGCCGGCGATGGCGATGGCGCCGCCCATCGAGGCGCTCGCATCGGAGGCGCTGCTCGCATAGGCTTCGATATCCCCGCCCATGGACGCTGACGCATTCACCGTGGCGCAACGCAGCCCCTCGGCGCGGACCAAGCCGCCCATGGACGCGGACGCAGAAAGCGTATCGCAGGCGCCTTCGAGGCGCACATCCCCGCCCATCGAGGCCGACGCGGAAACCGCATCGCAGCGGGCGATGGTGATTGCGGCTTCCCCGCCCATTGAAGCGGCGACGTCAAGCGCGCGGCAATCGTCCCCGATCGCGGCGCGCAGTTCCGCGCCCCGCGAGGCCGAGACAGCGCTTAATGAAGGGGCGGTGACGCGCACGTGCGCATCCAGATCAGGCGTTTCGCCGAACCATGGCCGATTCCGATCGCGCACGCGCAGCGTGCGCCCATCCAAACGGGTGATGATCCGGCCCGCGTCCTGGCCCGTCACTTCAACGGAGAAGGCCTCGCCTGTGGTGATTTCCACCTCAATCCTGTCGGCGACGGTCACAGCCGTGAAGCCGGACACCTGGCGTGTTTCGGCGGCCGCGGGCGCGGCGACCGCCGCCAGCGCGATCAGAACAGCCGGAAGCAAACGGTGCATGACAATCCTCCCCTCGCCCTAATGGAGCGCGGGCCCTGTCGGGGCCCTTTGCTGGAAGGATGCGGCGCGACGGCGCTTTAGATGCAGCCGCCTAGATGATGCGCCCGCGTTTTAGATCGGCGGCCGCGTTGCGGAGCATTTGCGGCGCAGAGGCCCGGTCAAAGCCCACTGCGGCGGTATAATCAATCAGCGCCCCATGCTCGGCCTCGTCAAAATGGCCATCCGCCACGAACACGGCCAGCAGCGCCTTCAACAGCGCGACTTTTTGGGCGTGGGTGAATTGTCCCGAACGCTCGGCCAAATAGGCGACCAATTCGTCCTTGCTCAGCTGCGGCGCGGCATAGGCCGCGTCCAGCGCGGCTGGATCAGCGGGCGCTGCGGCGTCCCCAAGCGCCTGCGCGATGGCGGCGCGTTCGGGCTCGGTCACCCGCCCGTCGATACGCGCCGCCCCCACCAGCGCTTGCAGGACGTATTCCTCAAAGCGCCCCCCGGTGGCGGCGTGCGTTTTACGCGCGCGCAGCATGCGCACCAGAGACGAGGCGCCCAGCCAAATCGCGGTCGCCGCGATAAGGAGGCCGATCGCCAGCATGGTCGTATTGCCGCTTGAGGCGGCGCTAGCCGGCCCTGCGACGGCGAAAAGAATGCTGTTCCCCATGGGTTCGGCCCTAGCCCCGCAGGCGCCGGGTGTCGATTCCTTTCATAGCGCGGGGAGCCAAACCCCGTCTTCGCGCGTACTCTATCCATTACCGGCAACACAGGAGCGGCGCATGCTGCGCGCGTTGGCCCCCTTGGCGCTTGCGGCGCTGCTGGGCGGCTGTGTCACGATCGGCGCCTTTAACCGCACCACCCCGCACGATCAGGGCGCGGTGCAGCTGGCGGCCAGTATCCCCTACGGCGATGGTCCGCGCCGAACGCTAGACGTCTATGCGCCTGAAGCGCGGCCGGCC